>DAINBS010000029.1:0-6123 GCA_036732805.1 Gemmatimonadales bacterium
TTGAGGACGCAGACCGCCTTGACCGCCTCTCCCCACTCGAGGTCCCGCACGCCGCTCCACAGTGTGGCGCCGAGGCACATGGCGCAGGGATCGCATGACGTCACGAGCGCGTGGGGCGGCAGGCCGTCCGCGTGCAGGGAGTAACGGCCCACGGCGCGCTGCGCGAACATCAGGGCCACGACCTCGGCGTGCAGGACGGCATTGCCGGCCTGCTCCACCAGGTTCACGCCGGCGGCAACGGCGCAGCCGGATTCGAGGTTGAACACCACGGCGCCAAAGGGGCCCCCGCTCCCGCGACGCACGTTCTCCCGCGCCAGCGCGATGGCCGCGTCCATCCGCGCCTCGGGCGTCGGGCAGGGACGGTCGGACGGGACGACGGCGGCGACCCAGTCGGGCAGTGCGATGCGGATCTCGGTCACGGAATCGTCAGGGAGCCGGCGGCCCGGCTTGCTGCAGACGGATGCTCCGGATCACCGTGGGCTCCGATGGGAACTCCCGGTAGATCCCGCGCCGGACGGGCCTGGTGGAGGCGATCGCATCCACGACGTCCAGCCCCTCGATGACCCGCCCGAAAACGGCGTAGCCGAAGCCCTCGTAGGTCGGCTCCCGGAAGTCGAGCCGCGCGTTGTCCTTGAGGTTGATGAAGAACTCGCTCGTGGCGCTGTTCGGGTAGTCGGTGCGCGCCATGGCCACCGCGCCGCGCAGGTTCTTGAGCCCGTTCTCCGCCTCGTTCACGATGGGGGGCGCCTGGCTGAGGCGCTCCGACCCGTCCTCCATCACCCGCCCGGCCTGGATCACGAAATCCGGCGCGATGCGGTGAAAGACGAGGCCGTCGTAGAACCCCGCCTTGATGTGCCGCTCGAAGTTGGCGACGGCGATGGGGGCCCTCTCGCGGTTGAGCTCGACCACGATCCGTCCGCGGGACGTCTCGATGACCACCGTGTCGAAGGGCGCCGGCGGCGCCACCGAGGTCTCGGCCGATTCTCCGGTCTGCCGTTGGCACGCCAGGGCCGACAGCAGGGCGAGTGTCACCAGCGTAACCGTGCGCATCGCATCCTCAGAACGGTTTGGTGAGTGCCACGAGTCCCGCGAGCGCCGCCAGCAGCGGGACGGCCACGAACAGCGCCCGTGCCCACGACGGCCGGCGGTAGGGAATCATGGCCGCGGCCCCGAGGGTGAGCCAGATCGCGAACTTCACGACGACCCAGCCGCTGGCGGCCGAATCGCCGAGCCGCGCCAGCATGCCGAATCCGGCCACGAGGACCAGCAGGAGGCCCGTGCCATGAAGCGCGGTCGCAAGTGCCCGGGTGCGGGACTCGGACCTGGTCCCGCCGTTCGCCGCGTGGACCGCCATGCCGCCCAAGGCCGCGACCGTGAGCATGATTCCGAGCAGATGGATCACCTTGTAGACCGTGTACGACAGCACGTCGGGGACTCCTCCTGTCAGCGTAGCGCGTCGAGAAACTCGCGGATCACCCGTCCGGTGTTCACCGGCTGTTCGATGGGGGCCAGGTGACCGGCGCCCGGAATGACCGCGAAATGTGCCCCCGGAATGGCGCCGGCCATGGCCCTCGCTTCCGCGATCGGGATCAACTGGTCGTCGCTGCCATGCACCACGAGCGTGGGCACCGCGATCGCCGGCAGGAGCGGCGCCGCGCTCTGGCGGTCACGCATCGCCTCGAGCGCGCCCACGAGTCCCACGGCAGAGTGGATCCCCACCATGCCCCGCACCTCCCGGACCACGTCGGGCATCGTGGCGAGCGACGCGGGAGCAAGCAGGCGGGGCAGCATGTCATCGGCGAGGAAGCCCGGGCCGTCGCGCCGGATCCGGGCGATCATCGCGTTGCGCTTCTCGCGCCCGGCCGCGTCGTCGGGGTCCGCCCGCGTGTTCATGAGCACGAGGGCCCGGACGCGCTCGGGACAGCGGCGCAGCAGCTCGAACGCCACGTATCCCCCCATCGAGAACCCGCACAGCACGACCGATTCGGCGCGGACCGCATCGAGCAGGGCCGCGAGGTCGTCGGCGTAGTCCGCCATCGTATACCCCGACGCCGGCACGTCCGAGAGCCCGAGGCCCCGGAGATCGGGCGCGATGCGCCGCCAGCCGGTGAGACCCGACGACACGCGGCGCCACATCGAGCGATCGAGCGGGAATCCGTGGACGAGCAGGAGCGCGGGTCCGTCCCCCGCGAGATCCACCGTCATCGATAATCCCCGCACGGTGTACTGCCGGCTCGCGCCGCCGCTCCCCGAGGCCCGTACACCGAAGAACCGGGCGACGTCGGCCGGGACGGGCACCGGTCGGCCGTCACGGCCGATCGTCACGAACACCATCTCGGACTCCGCGACCAGCCCGTCGTCGCCGACCTTCCGCGCGCGCTGGCGCAGCGTGAAGCTCGTGTCACCCCAGCCGGCCACGTCGATCTCGAACCGCAGGACGTCGCCGGGGAACACCTGGCGGAGGAACTCGACGGTGGCCTGCCGCACCGCCGGCCACACGCCGTGCCGCTCGAACAGGCTCATGCCCGGTCCGCGCGCCAACAGGGACCACCGGGCCCGCTCGAACAGCCGAAGGAACCCGGCCTGGTTCAGGTGCCCGTAGGCGTCACAGTCGTCCGGATAGACCAGCAGCTCGACCGGCGGGTCCACCTGCACGCATCCTCCTGGGTTCGCGTCGCGGTGATAAACTTAGCACGGCGTGCCCGACCGTCACCAAGCGACCACGGCCTGCGCGGGATTGTGCAGTACCTTCGAGTGCCAGGGAGATCCGTGCGACCAGATCGTGACATGTCCGTCCCGCCCGTGACGCCGCCATCCCCGGTCCGGCCGACGGTGATCACGGAGGGCGGAGCGCTTCAGGCCCTCGCTGAGCGGCTCGCCCGGGCCCCCCGGATCGCGCTCGACACCGAGGCCGCCTCGTTCCACCGGTATGTCGACCGCCTCTACCTCCTCCAGCTCAGCTCGGACCAGGAGACGGCGCTCGTCGACCCGCTGGCCGTTGCCGACCTCGGTCCGGTGGGCCGCCTGCTCGCGTCCCCGGAGCACGAGATCATCCTGCATGACGCGGACTACGACCTGCGGATCCTGGATCGGGACTACGGCTTCACGGGCCGCCGCATCTGGGACACGCGGGTGGCGGCGCAGCTGTGCGGCGAGACGGCGTTCGGGCTCGGCTCCCTCCTGGAGCGGTACTTCGGCATCCGCCTGAGCAAGCAGCTGCAGCGGGCCGACTGGTCCGTGCGGCCGCTCACCGACGACATGATCGCCTACGCCGCGGCCGACACGGCGCATCTGCCGGCGCTGCGTGACCTGCTGGCCGAGCGATTGGCGGCGCTGGGGCGGCTCCACTGGGCCGCAGAGGAGTTCCTGCGGCTCGAGAGCGTACGATGGGCGCCGCGAGCGCGGGAAGGGGAGGAGTTCCTGGCGCTCAAAGGGGCGAAGGTACTGCGCCCTCCGCAGCTCGCAGTCCTCCGCGCACTCTGGGAGTGGCGCGATGCGCGGGCGCGGGAGCTGGACCGGGCCCCGTTTCGCATCGTGGGGAACGAGGTCCTGGTCGCACTTGCCCGGGATTGCCCGACCGGGATCGAGTCCCTGAGCCGGATTGCCGGGGTGCCGCCGAGCATCGCACGCCGACACGGGCCGGAGTTCGTCGAGGTCATCCGGGCGGCCCGCGCGCTGCCGGAAGAGCAGTGGCCACGGCTCGAGCGCGGGCGGCGCGAGCGGCCGGACCCCGAGCTGGAGGCGCGGGTGAACCTCCTCAAGAACCTGCGGGCCGAACGCGCGCCGGTGGTGGGGCTCGATCCGGGTCTGGTCTGCGCCGGCGCCGTGCTCACGGCCATCGCACGCGCGCGCCCGAAAGCCGCGGCCGAGCTCGACGCGGTACCCGACCTGCGGCGCTGGCAGCGGGAGATTCTCGGCGACAAGGCCATCCTCAACGCGGTTGCCTGAACGCGAACAGGCGAACAGAGCGCTCTGTCCGCCTGCCCACCGGACCGCCTGACCGCCTGATTACAGCCCGAGAAAGGCCCTCACCCGTGGGTCGATGCGCTCGGGCGTCCAGTACGGCTCCCACACCAGCTCGATCTGGGCGTCCGTCACGCCTTCGACGCCCCTGATGGCCTGCTCGGCGTCCGTCATGATCTCGGGCCCCGCGGGGCAGCCCGGCGAGGTCAGCGTCATCTTCACCTCCACCGCGCCGGCGTCGTCCACGCTGATGTCGTAGACCAGACCCAGGTCCACAATGTTCAGATTCAGCTCCGGGTCCTTCACGCCCCGCAGGCTGCGGCGCACCTGGTCTTCGGTTACCGGCATCGGCGCTCCCGTTCCGTCGTGTCCCCGCATACTAGTGGCATCCGACCGAAGTTCCAGTCGCGGCGCGGCGGGACCGGGAGGTGCGCCCACCGGGCCCCAGCGCCGCGCGATCCAGCGATAGCCTCGCTCCGCGAGCGGCAGCGCGCCCGGCAGGCCGAGGAGGGCGCGGGGAATGCCGCCCCCCGGCAGGTAGGCGCATATCGCCCGAAACGCGGCGGCGCCCGCCAGCACCTCACCGGACGGCAGGACGACGTGGGCCGCCTCCTCGAGCGCCGCGCGCGGCCGGGCGCTGAGCTCCGGAGCGCGCACATCCTGGAGCGGGAGGTAGTCCAGCCGGCGCGCCCGGTCCCACCGCTGCAGCCGTCCCACCCAGCGCCGGCAGAAGCCGCAGGCGCCGTCGAAGATGACGAGCGGGCGGTCACGGGGTGGCGCCACGCGAGCACGCGGGGTCGGCTTCGCACAGGGCCACCGCCGCGTCCGCCACCGCGCCGCGGACTGCCCGGAGCTTCGCGATGGACCGGGCGGTGCGCGGCGCGAACACGCGGTTCGTGAGCAGGAGAACGAAGAGATCACGCTCCGGGTCGATCCACAGCGACGTCCCGGTGTACCCTGTGTGTCCGTACGCCGCGGCGGACATGCGCGTCCCGGCGGAGTTGTCGCTCGTGGTGGTATCCCGCATCTCCCAGCCCAGGGCACGGTTGCCCGGGCTGCGGCGGAGAAACGTGTCCACCGTGCCGCGCCGCACGAGCGGCGGGCCGTCGCGTGTCACCCCGCGCGTCAGCATGAACTGGGCGAACCGCGCGAGATCGGCGCCCGTCGAGTAGAGACCGGCGTGTCCCGCGACTCCGCCGAGTCGCGCGGCGTTCTGGTCGTGCACTTCCCCGGCAATGGCGTGCCCCCGCCAGAGGCCCACCGGCATGATGCGGCCGGCAAGCGCCTTCGCCGGACGGTAGCGGGTCTCCGTCATCCCGAGCGGGTCGAACACCTCGCGCGCCACGAACCGGTCGAGCGTCTCCTGCGCCACCGCCTCGACGATCCACCCCAGCAGCATGGCATTGAGGTCGCTGTAGATCACCCGCTCTCCGGGCGGGTACCGCAGCGGCTCGGCAAGCACGAGTCCGCGCGCCTGCGCGGCATCGCGGGCCAGCGTGTCGAGCCGCAGGCCCGCGCGCAGCCCCGAGCGGTGCTCCAGGAGGAGCCGGACGGTCACCCGCTCCTTGCCGTCGCCCACGAACTCGGGGAGATAGCGCTGGACCGGCTGCTGGAGGGCGAGCTGGCCTCGATCCGCGAGCAGCATGATGGCCGACGTGGTGGCGACCACCTTGCTCAGCGACGCGAGGTCGAACAGCGTGCTGTCCGCGCTCGGCACCGGGCTCTTCCCGTTCCACGTGAAATGCCCGTACCCCCGAGCCGCAAGGATGCGATCCGAGGTACCGACGATCGCGACGGCACCCGGGTAGATCCCGCCGGTGATGCCGGCCTGCACGGCCCGGTCGAGGGCCGCGGGATCCTGAAGGCCGAGCAACAGTCCAAGGGCGATGAGCATCTGACTATCTTAGCCACCACCATGCCGATCGTACCACCCGGGATCCACGCATGACTGTCCGCGCCGCCCTGTCCCACGCCGCCGCCGTGGCTGCCCTCTGCGCCGCGTGCGCTCCCCCCCGTCCGCCGGGGCCCGCGGTTCCGCCCGCCAGCGCAGTCGACACCATGGGCCTCCGTGCCCGCACGTTCTTCCTGGCCAACGACCTGCTGCTGGGGAGTGACACCGGCACGCCGGGGGCCGACCTCGCCGCCCTCTACATCGAGGCG
>DAINBS010000029.1:6133-16039 GCA_036732805.1 Gemmatimonadales bacterium
CCGCCCCCTCGACGGGGGATACCAACTGCCGGTGCCGCTCGACGAGATCACGTTCCGGCCGGACGAGACCCGGCTCTCCATTGGCGGCGAGCAGTTCGCCTGGTTCCGGGACTTCCTCGTCACCGGAGGTACGCCGGGAGCCCTCCACGGGTTCCGGGGGCCCGCTACCATCGTGGGCTCGGCGGACGAGGTGCGCCGCGATCGCGATCGGCTGCCCGGCCTCGCGAACCGCGTGGCCGTGATCGGCGGGGTCGCGCGCGCGGACGTCGCCGCCATCCTGGTTCAACGGGGAGCCGTCGGGATCGTGCAGGTCGTGGGCGACGCGGAGGGATACCGCGGGTACGCGGCGAGCCGGGGACGGACGCTCACGATGCACCGGGATACCGCGGTCACTTCGTCGTTCCACCCGGACGTGCCGGCCGTGCTGGTCGGGCCCGCCGCGCTGTCCGCGCTGCAGGCGCCGGGGGCGACCGTCGATGTGAGCGTCGCCTTCGACCGGCGGCCGATCGGGGCCCACAACGTGGCGTGCCTGCTTCCGGGAACCGATCGGGCGCGGGGGGACACCGTGGTCGCGTTCACCGCGCACTACGATCACCTTGGCATCAGCGTCCCGGACGCCGAGGGGGATTCGATCTACAACGGCTTCTCCGACAACGCCGCGGGTGTGGCCATGCTGCTCGGGATCGCCGAGGCCCTGCGGCGCTCGCCGCCGGGCGGCCTCCCGTACGGGGCGCTCTTCCTGTTCTTCACCGGGGAAGAGCGCGGGCTGTTCGGCTCGGACTACTTCGTGGCGCGGCCCGCGTGGCCGCTCGGGCGGATCCGCGCGGTGATCAATCTCGACGCGGGCGCCCCCCCGGCGCCGCCCTGGGCCTGGCGCATCGCTGGCGGCGAGGACACCCCGCTGGGCGCGCTTGCCCGCGACGTGGCGGCCGAACGGGGGTGGGGCGTCACGCTCTCGCCGGCGGTGCCCAACTCCGACTACTTCCCGTTCGCGCGCATGGGCGTGCCGTCGGTGTTTCTCATCCCTGGTTCGGCGCCGTACGAGGGCCTCTCAGCCGACTCGTCACAGGCGCTCCGGCAGCGATGGGACCGGTATCACCAGGCGGCAGATCACTACCACGACGCCTTTCCGTTCGGCGGGCTCCAGCGGTACGCGGAGTTCGCGCTGCGGCTTGCCGAGGCGCTCGACGGACGACCGCGCCGGCCGCCGCCGCGCCGCTGACGGTCAGTTCCGGATCGCACCCAGGCGCAGGGAGCCGGGGGGCACCGCGTAGAGCAGCCGCGCGGTGTGCCGGTCCCGCGGCGTGATGTCATGGACCGCGGTCGTGGGGTACATCACGTCGAGCGAGTCATCCGAGTGCCCGAGCCCCAGCAGGTGCCCGATCTCGTGCAGCGCCACCGTGTACACCGCGTCCTCGGGCAGCTGGAACCCCTCGCTGGTGTGCGTCGCCAGGGTCAGCGTCCCGCTGATGATCCACCCCGCGCCATTCCACCGGATGTCGGCCTGACCCGCCCGCCGGAGCGGGAACCGCTCGATCCACCGCACCACCACGTCCGCTTCCGCCGAGTCGTTCACGAACACGAACCGGACGGGGATGCCGCCTGCCCGTTCCCAGCGGACGAACGCGGCCCTGCTCGCCTCGCGGAGGTCCGGGGAGTAGCCTGACACCCGCCCCGGCTGAAGGTGGACGCGCAGGGGATCGGCGGTGCGCTCGGTCCAGCGCCGCAGCAGCGAGTCGCTCTCGACCAGCATGGAGGGCAGATAGGACTCCGGCCCCGCGATGTGCCGGAGGACGGCGGCGCGCGCGCCCTGGATCGAGTCGCCGTTGATGGCTCCGCCGAACGTTTCGACCGTCACGGAGGACGCGGGATCGCCGGCGGGGGCCACCCACCGGCGCGCGAGCACCATGGCGAGGGCGCCGGCCATGGCGACCACCACCAGGCGGATCACAGCAAGCAGGGAGCGCACGCACGCAATATGTGAACCCTTCGCGGGGGCCGCCACACCGTGCGGCTGGCGTGCATGCTGTTCGCGGCCTATGATTCGGCCCGATCATCACTTGGCCGATCTGCAGCGCGCCCGGGCGTCGGGGGGAAGCCGCGCGGCGGCAGGAGGTCGTCCCTGCACGACGGAGGGAGCTCCGTGCTGGGGTCCCCGGCGCGCGCCATCGTTCGTTTCCGGTTTCTCATCATCGCGTTCTGGATCGCCGTGGCCGCGTTCGCGATTCCGCAGGCGTCGCACGTTCACGACGTCCTCGAGGTCGAAGGGGCAACCGCGTTCCCGACCGAGGCGAAGACCGCGGGGACCATCGCCCGGAACGCGTTCCCCCAGCCGCTCAGCTCGTTCTTCGTGATCGCGATCGAGGGCCGGTCCCCGGTGGACAGCCCCGCCTATCGGGACGCGCTGCGGCGCCTCGAGAACGCCGCGCGGGCCCAGCCGTACATCTCGCTGGTCCTCTCGCCCATCGAATCCGGCGACTCCACGTTCATCAGCGCCGACCGTCGCGCGACGTTCGTCGTGGCCGCGGTCGGTGCGGCGGACGGCGACTCGGCCACCGACCTCACTCCCGCGTTCCGCCGGGCCATCCACTCAGTGGCCGAGCGGATGCCCAACTGGGCCGACTACACCGTGCGCGTGACCGGCGGACCGCCGCTCGACTACGACGTCCGCACGGTGAGCAAGGAGGACGTGGACCGGGCCGAGAGGCAGGCGCTTCCGCTGGTCGCGCTGGTCCTGGTCGTCGCGTTCGGCGCGCTCGTCGCCGCGGTCCTGCCGATCGTGGTCGGGATGTTCGTCATTCCGTGCTCCCTGGCCCTGGTCCACCTGTCGGCGTCGTTCATGCCCATGTCGGTCTTCGTGCTCACCATCGTCACGATGATCGGCCTGGGGGTGGGCATCGATTACTCGCTGCTGATCGTGACGCGGTTCCGTGAGGAGCTGAACCGCGGCCTCCGGCGCCGGGACGCGGCCGTCCGGACGATCCAGACGGCGGGGCGGGCCGTCGTCACCAGCGGGCTCACCGTGCTGGTGGGATTCTCCGGGCTCTATATCGCGCCGATGATGGAGACGCGCTCGGTGGCCGTGGGCGGCGTGATCGTGGTGAGCATCGCGGTCCTGCTGTCGGTGACGCTGCTGCCGGCCGTGCTGGCCGTGCTCGGACGCCTGATCGACGCGCCGCGGGGGCTGGCCAGGCGGCTGGCGTGGTATCATGCGCCGACCGGCTGGGAGCGGTGGGCGCGGTGGCTCGGCAACCACCCGTGGCCGGCCCTCATCCTCGGCCTCGCGCTCGCCGCCGTCGTCACCTGGCCCATCGCGCACATCAAGATCGGCCTGCCGCGCAGCGACTGGTTCCCGCGGGGCACCGAGTCCGCCGCCGGCGCCGAGATCCTCGAGCGCATCGGCTCACGCGGCCTGCTCCAGCCGATCAGCGTGCTGATCGAAGCCCCGGAAGGGGAGAAGGTCGTCGGGACCCGCCACCTCCGGGGCCTGCAACGGCTGCAGGACTCGATCCTGGCCGACCCCCGCGTGGCCGACGTCCGCAGCGTCGTGGCCCTCCAGCCGGGCATCTCGATGCTGCAGTACTCGATCCTCTACAGCAACCTCGACCGGGCACGGGAACGCCACGGCGCGCTGTTGAACTCGCTGCTGTCGCTGGACGGCCGCACCACGCGCATGACCGTGCTGCTCCACGACTCCACCTCAATCACGAGCTCGATGGACGTGGTCCGGCGCATTCGCGCCATCCGCGACGACGGGGTGGCCGGCCTCGACTCGGTGCGGATCATGCTCTACGGCTTCCAGGCCTCGAGCGTCGATCTGCAGGACGAGCTGCTGCGGCGCTTCCCGGTGCTCATCGCCGTGGTGCTCGTGATCACGGCGATCGCGATGTTCGTCGCCTTCCAGTCCGTGCTCGTACCGCTCAAGGCCGTGGTGATGAACTGCCTGTCCGTGGCCGGCGCGTTCGGGCTGATCGTGCTGGTCTTCCAGCAGGGGGTGGGAGGCGCCCTGTTCCGGCTGGACGGACCCACCGAGGCGATCTACGTCCTCGTTCCGGTGCTCGTGTTCGCCGTCGTGTTCGGCCTGAGCATGGACTACGAGGTGTTCCTGCTCGCGCGCATCAAGGAGGCGTTCGACCGGTCGGGACGGAACAGCCAGGCGACCATGGAGGGACTGAGCGCCACGGCGTCGGTGATCACGAGCGCGGCGGCGATCATGATCATCGTGTTCGGGATGTTCGCGTTCTCCCGGGTGATCGCGGTGCGGCTGTTCGGGTTCGGCCTCGCCGTGGCGGTGTTCCTCGACGCGACCCTCGTGAGGATGGTGCTCGTCCCCGCCTTCATGCATATCGCCGGTCACTGGAACTGGTGGCCCGGCGTCCGCCGCCCGCCTCCGGACGAGCCGCGTCGCCCGGCGGAGCCCTGAGCGCCGCCTAGCGCCGGGTGTGCCGGTGGTTTCCCCCCTCGGCAGGCCAACCGGTCGTCGCCGGGGGGACCCGTCCCCACAACGCCGCGACCTGACTCCCGCCGCCGGCAATAGCCCGGGTGACGTAGATCATCCCATCCGCGCCCACCGCGAGGCCTTCGACCGTGCCGGTCACCGCCGGAGACCGCCAGGCGATCCTGCCGTTGATCTGACGCACCCCGCACACGCCCCGCGTGCCCGCACCCGACACGCACGGCACCACCAGCGTGCCGTCGGTCAGCAGCGCCGGAGCGCCCACGGGCCCGTCGGTCTGGCCGTACCCGAGCGAGTCGGCCGCCCAGACGAACGAGCCACCGATCCCGTACGAGTACAGCGCCTCCTCGTTCTGGACGAACAGGACGACGTTGTCGTGCACGGGTGACGACGTGGCGCTCGTGGCCGTCGCCAGGGGATTGTCGGCACTGAACGACCGGTCCCAGGTCACCACGCCCGCGGGATCAAGGGCGAAGATGCCGCCGGGACGCCCAAAGAACAGCCGCGTGGCCGTGACCGCCGGCGTCCCCGGCGAGAGCCCCGGAACGGCGGCACGCCACGCCACCGTGGTCCCGTCCAGCGCGATGCGGGCAACGGAATCCGCGCCGCCGGTCGAGAAGCCCACGTAGACGTCACCGCCCGGGCCGATGACCGGAGCGGTCCGCACCGAGTCGCCCACGGCCAGGCCCCAGAGGACCGCGCCGCTGGCGTCCACGCGGAACACGGAGTCAGTGGACACCGTGATGGCGCCGCCGTCCACGGCCACCGCGACGCCGAACCCCGCGCCGCCCACCGGGGCGGTCCACGCGGTGTCGCCGATCTGCGTGTGACGGCGCGTGCACTGGTCCCCGGTCGTGTATGCCGCGTCGAGGGCGCCCAGGCTCGGACCGAACGCCGAAAAACAGGTGGCGGTGGACGAACCGATGCCCGACTCGGGGGCGAGGATGCGCAGCAGGGGTGTCGCGCCGCCGGTGACCACCCGGACGAGGGAATCGGTCCCGATGGCGGGGTAGCTGCCCGCCGGCGTCCCGGTGTACGTGTTCACCCACCGGTCGCCGGCGCGCACCACCACCGTCACCATCGCGCTGTCACGGAACGCCTCATTGACGAACGCGACGATCCAGGACGTGCCTTCCTTGATGCCCTCGACCTCGGCCGTGCCGTCGGTGAGGACGTCGATGCTGAGCACCGTGCTGTCCGACGCGCCCCAGCGGATGGATTGGGCGACCCCGGGGCCGACGCCGTAGATGGCCACCGCCTGATACGTGACGGTCTCTCCCCGGAAGATGAGCGTGTCTCCCGTCGTGACATCGGCGCCGTAGGTGCAGGTGGCGCCGCCAAAGGGGCCCTCGTCGCAGCTGTCGCTCGAACAGGCCGCGCCGAGCGCCGCGACGGCCACCAGCGCGACCGCCCACCCGCTCCACGATTCCCTGAATGCGTACCACATGGACCCGCCCACGTCAGGAGTTCGGTTGGTAGGGAACCTTCGGCGCGGCGAGCGCCACGGCGCGCGCCAGGCGTTCGCGCCGCAGGTCCCAGTGCCACGCATCTACACGCCGCCGCGACTGGGGGTCCCGCAACGGTCGGTACTGCAGCCATGCCTCAGGCAGGTCGAGCAGGCGCCCCGCCTGGATGAGGGCGCGGCGGTCGGCCGAGACCAGGTGCGCCCAGGCCTCGCCGCGTAGCGCGAAGCGGTGCAGCCAGAGGCCGCCGGCCAGCGCATGGCGGACCCCCTCGCGCCACAGCCCGAATTCACGCCACGCGATCACTGTTTGGCGTCTACCCAGTTGTCGCCGACGCCGACATCGGCCACCAGGGGCACGCGCAGTTCGGCGGCCGCTTCCATGTGCCTGCGCACCAGATCACGCACCACGGCGACCTCCTCCCGGGGGGCTTCCAGCACCAGCTCGTCGTGCACCTGGAGCAGGAGCGCGGTCGCGAGGCCGCGATCGCGCATGGCGGCCGCGAGCCGGATCATCGCGATCTTGATCAGGTCGGCCGCCGATCCCTGCATCGGCGAGTTCATCGCGGTGCGTTCCCCGAACGCCCTGACCTGCCGGTTCCGGTCCCGCAACTCCGTAATGTAGCGCCGCCGTCCGAAGATCGTCTCGGCGTAGCCGCGTTCGCGCGCCTGCTCCACCGCGGCGTCCAGAAAGCGGCGTACACCCGCGAACCGCGCGAAGTACGTGGCGATGAAGTCCCGGGCCTCGTCCTGGCTGATGCCGAGCTGGCGGGCCAGGGAGAACGGACCCTGGCCGTAGATCGTGGCGAAGTTGATCGTCTTGGCGCGGGCGCGCATGTCGGGCGTCACGGCTTCGAGCGGGACGTCGAAGATGATCGCCGCGGTCTCGCGGTGGATGTCTCCCCCGCGCCGGAACGCGCTGATGAACGCCTCGTCGCCCGAGAGGTGGGCCAGCACCCGCAGCTCGATCTGCGAGTAGTCGGCCACCACCAACTGGAAGCCCGGGGCCGCGACGAAGCACCGGCGGATCTCCTCGCCCCGCGGCGTGCGGACCGGGATGTTCTGGAGATTCGGTTCGAGGGACGACAGGCGCCCCGTGGCGGCCCCCGCCTGATTCAGCGTCGTGTGAATGCGGCCCGTGGCCGGATTCACCCTGGTCGGCAGCGCGTCCGCGTAGGTGGACCGGAGCTTGGCCAGCTCGCGGTACTCGAGCAGCAGCGTGGGGGTGGAGAACCCCATTCCCGCCAGCTCCTCCAGGACATCGGCATCGGTTGACGGGCCGGTCTTGGTCTTCTTGAGCACCGGCAGCTGCAGCTTCTCGAACAGCACGTGCCGCAGCTGCGGCGTGCTGTTGATGTTGAAATCGGTGCCGGCATCCGCGTAGATCGCCCGTTCGAGATCCCGCAGCTCCTCGCCAAAGCGGCGCGACAGGGCGGCGAGCTGGTCGGTGTCCACGGCGACGCCGCGCCACTCCATGTCCACCAGCACGGGCACCAGCGGCAGGTCGATCTCGCGCAGGAGGCGGTCCAGTCCGTACCCCTCGAGCTCCGGCTGGAGCGCCTCGTGCAGCGCGAGCACCGCCCGTCCCTGAACGGCGCACCAGGCGGCCGCGTCGGACGCAGGCAGATCGGGAGCCGCCCGCGCCACGCGCCCGGTTCCGAGGATCTCCGCGCGCGAGGGGATCGTCGTCCCCAAGCGCTCGAGAGCGATGGCCTCCAGCGCGTAGCTCCGTCGCCCGGGCTCGAGCAGGAACGCGCCGAGCAGGGTGTCGTTCACGACGCCCGCCGGCTCCGCTCCCGCGCACCGCAGCGTCAGCCAGCCCGCCTTGATTTCGTGCCCCACTTTGGGAACGGCCGGATCGCCGAGCAGCGACCGCAGGGCCTCGAGCGCCGGGTGGCGCAGCGGCGGGAGATTCCGTGGCTCCACCGCCCCGAGCTCCGTGGGCCGACGGTGACCGAAGGGCAGGTACCACGCGCGGTCGCCGGCCACCAGACTCAAGCCCACGAGGTCGGCCGTCCGCCGATCGCCGTCGGCCGCGAACACCGTGACCGCCACCGTCCCCGCGGCGCGCAACGCGGTGATCGCGGCAGGCAGCAGGCGGACCTCGTCGATGATGGTGACACCATCCGTCGCCGGGGGTGCCTCGGGCTCCGGCGCGGCGTCCGCCACGGGCGATGCGGCGGCCTCGGGGATCTGCGGGATGAGGGAGTGGAACTCGAGCTCAGCGAACAGGGCGGCCAGGGCGTCGCGATCCGGCGGCCGCACCCGGAACGCGTCGAGATCGACGGCCACCGGCACATCGCACCGGATGGTGACCAGCTCGCGCGACAGCCGCGCGGCGTCCGCGTATTCCACGAGCGCTTCGCGGACCCGGCGCCCGGGGGCCTCGGCGGCGCGCGCGAGAATGCTGTCGAGGTCGCCGAACTGGGCGATCAGCGCCCGCGCGGTCTTGTCGCCCACCCCGCGAACACCGGGGACGTTGTCGGAGGAGTCCCCCACCAGCGCGAGGTAGTCCACGACCCGCTCGGGCGCCACGCCGAGCCGCTCCGCGGCGTTACCCGGATCCACCCAGACCTCGTCCACGGCCGCGGGACCGCGGCGACCGGGATTGAGCAGGGAGACATGCTGGGCGACGAGCTGATAGAAGTCCTTGTCGCCCGAGACGATCACGGCGTGGGCACCGAGGTCCACTCCCCGGCGGGCCATGGTGCCGATGACGTCATCGGCCTCGTATCCGTCCACTGCCACCAGCGGGACGCAGAACGCGGCGAGCAGCTGCTCGATCCGCGTGACGGAGTGATCGAACACCTCCTGGAGCTCGGGCTCGAGCTTCTCGCGGGTCGCCTTGTACGCCGGGAACACCTCGTGCCGGAACGACGTGCCGGCATCGTGCACCCAGGCGAGGTAGGCGGGCCGACGGGTCCGCCCGAGGCGGAGCAGGAAGTTGGCGACGCCCCAGGCCGCGGACGTGTTCTCGCCGCGGCTGGTGGTGAGCGGCCGCGCGATCATGGCAAAGAACGCGCGGTAGATCAGCGCGTAGCCATCGATCAGGTAGAGCTGGGGGCGCTCGCTCATGGCGGGGGAACATACCCGGGACCGTGACGCCCCGCCCGGCACGGCCGGACGGGGCGTCACCTCGGCTTCTGGCGGCTCAGACGCGGGTCACGTTCCGCGCATGCGCTCCACGATCGCGGGGCTCGACCTCGAACTCGACCTCGTCGCCTTCCTGCAGGGTCTTGAACCCGTCCATCCGAATCGCGGAGAAGTGCACGAACACGTCTTCCCCCGATTCCGGAGCGATGAAACCGTAGCCCCTGGTGTCGTTGAACCACTTGACCTTCCCGCGCATCTCGCTGCCTCCGGCACAGTGGTCCGGCTATTCTGACCCGCGGGGGACGCGGGTGTCAAGCCAGCAGGAAGGCGGCGAGTGCCGTGGCGGGTGCGACGAGGAGATTGTCGTCGCAGGGCCCCGGCCAGCGCTCGACGACGGTGGCCGCCAGGGCCGCGCCCACCGCGGCCGCGCGGGGCAGGCCGGTCACGAGCGCGGCCAGGAGGGCAACCATCCCGACGGTGACGGACCCGGCCAGGCTCTTCCGCGCCGCGCCGCCGTAGCGGGAGCCCACGAGCGCGCCCGCGGGGTCCGCCAACCCGCCCGCGAGGATGCCGGCCAGTGCCGCCGCGGGATGCGGCACCCACGCTGCCACGGCGTATCCCAGCGCCAGCCACATCGCGCCGCTCGGCCGCTCGCGCTCGTGGTCCCGGTACACCGGGACGAGCGCGGACAGGCCACGTCCCACGGCCGGAACCCGCAGCCGCAGGGCTTCCAGCAGCACCGCCGTCACTGCGATGTACGCGGCGGTGAGCCGGAGCGCCGAGGGCGAACAAAAAGGCCGGCAGGGTAGAGCCCCGCCGGCCTTTCGCATTTCAGGTGAGAGACCGCCTTACGGCCGGTCGAGCGTGACCACGGGCGAGGTCCAGGTCTCCCAGT
>DAINBS010000030.1:0-15998 GCA_036732805.1 Gemmatimonadales bacterium
CTTGCGGGCTCCCCGGATGCGTCCCCGGAGGACCGAGTCCGCGGCGTCCGTCTGGTACCGGGCGACGAACGTGCCTTGGAGCGTCCCATCGACGAGCCGGCTCACCGCCCGCGTGGTCACCATCACCCCTGGCCGCAGCGCGCTCGCGTAGGGTCCCATCTGGGACACGACGCTGTCGCCGTCCACGAGCACCACGGTCATCGGCACGGGGTCCATCCCCGGGAACGTGACGATCCAGCCCGTCGTGTCGGCGGTAGCCACCATCTCATAGGTGACCAGCACCGAATCGCTCGATGCCGCCATGGTGCTCACCTCCCAGGTGCCAGCGAGGTCCGCGAGAGAAACCGCAGGAGGCGCGGCCTGGGTCTCGGCAGCGGGCTGCTCTTCCGCCGGCGTACACCCGACGGCAAGCGCTGCACAGCACAACAGGGCACTGATTCGCATCGAAGCTCCTTGATGGGGTGACGGCACCCGCCGCATTGGCGGGGCCGAGCCGTGGGATTCTGGCATGGGGGACCGGTTGGGGCAAGCCACGGCTGCCGGAATGGCTAAGAGCGCTCCCAGTTCCGGTAGGCGTCGGGCCGTCGATGACGCCAGAACAGCGTGCGCGCCGGCGATGCGGCACAGGCCGCGAGGTCCACGTCCGCCAGGACGAGATCTTCCTCCATCCGCCGGCCCCGGACCACGATGGCGCCGTCCGGGGCAACCACGAACGACTCACCCGCGAACGTGAGCCGTTCCTCCCGACCAACCCGGTTGCAGAGGGCGGCGAAGTAGCCGTTCTGGAACGCGGCGGTCCGCACCTCGGCCTCGTACATGCCCTCGGGCCACTCGTCCAGCGCGCCTGCCTGGGGGATCACCACCAGCTCCGCCCCGGCCACGCCCAACGCCCGCATGTACTCCGGGTAGTGACGGTCGTAGCAGATGGCGACCCCCACCCGGCCGACGGCGGTTTCGTAGACCGGTGCCCCCCGGTCGCCGGGGTCGTAGTACGCCTGTTCGTGAAAGCACGCGTACTCGGTGATGTGGACCATCCGCGTGACGCCGCACAGGGTGCCGTCGGCATCGAACACGGGCGAGCTGTCGTAATGCCGCTCGCCGTCGCGCTCGTACAGGTTGAACACGGCGACCAGTCCGTGCTCCGCGGCTTTCGCACTGATGCGGTCCGTCGTCGGCCCCGGGACCGGCTCGGCCAGGCGTCGGGCGTCGGCGTACCGCTCCCACTGGGGGAAGAAGCGGAGCAGGGCTAGCTCGGGGAAGGCGATGAGACGCGCACCGGCCGCGGCCGCCCGGTCCATCATGCCGAGTGCCGCCGAGAGGTTGGCGGCGGTGTCCGGTCGCGCGGCGATCTGGGCCAGCGCCAGCCGCAGAGTCACGGGTGACGGCCGAGCGTGAGCAGCGAACCTTCGATGGCCTTCCAGGGCTCGCTCGTCTCGGCCGGAGCAAGCCGTAACCTCTCCTGTGTCACGTCCACGAACCCTGCCGCGGCGAACGCGGCGCGCCAGCCCGCGCAATCGAGGAGGCGCATGGGCACCCCGACGTCCTCGGGCCAGCCGTGGCTCGCCGGGTTCTCGCCGTAGTAGTCCACGACGCACGCGAACCAGCCCCCCGGGACCAGCAGCCTCAGCGTTTCGCGGAGCGCGGCACCGAGGGCGGCGAAGTAGTAGAACGCCTCCATCGAGAAGACCACGTCGAAACGCGCAGGGGGAAGGGTGTGATCCGTGGGGAACCGGGCGACGTGGAAATCGGCGTTGGGCAGGCCCACGCAGCAGGTCCGGGCCCGCGCCACCATCGCCTCCGCCACGTCAATGCCCACCGCCCGGCCATCCGGGGCGGACCGGGCGGCCCAGCACACGGCGTACCCGGTGCCGCAGCCGATGTCGAGGAACCAGCTGGTGGGAGTGAGCGGCAGCCGCTGGAGAGCCTGCCGGGCAAACGGCCAGTGGCTCTCGGCCATCAGGTCGCCGCGCCCGTGCCGCGCCCAGTCGTCGAACAGATCGCGGACGCGGCGTTCGTGGTCGGGCTCCGCAGCGTGTCTCGTCATGCCCTCGTCCGCCACCGCGTATGCACGATCCCCCCACACGGGAAAGTGCACCGCCGCTCCAGCGCGCGCAAATACGGATGGCGGCCGCGGTCAGTCGCCGGCGCCGAACAGCTGACCGAACCAGCGCCAGGGCCGCTCGCGCCACTGCCGGAGCGCGCGCTCGAACGCCTCGAGGTACTCCTGCGCCGACGCGAAGCGGTCGGCGGGGTCCCGCGCCGCCCCGCGCCGCAGCACCCGGACCAGCGGCTCGGGGACGTCCGGCCGGGCCTCGCGGATGTCGGGCAGGTCGCCGGCCGCCTGGCGGGCGAGAATCCCGGGCAGCGAGGCCCCCTCGAACGGGGACTTGCCGGTGAGGCCGAACATCGCGACGAGGCTGAGCGAGTACAGGTCCGCCCGCCGGTCCACACGTTCGCCCAGCAGCTGCTCGGGGGCGGCGTATTCCGGTGTCCCGGACCGCGACAGGCGCTTCTCGTCCGAGTGGCCCAGGAACGCGAGCGCGAGGCCGAAGTCCGTGATCTGGACCGTCCACACGGGCTCGTCCTCGATCAGGATGTTCTCGGGCTTGATGTCGCGGTGGATCAGGCCCTGCTCGTGGGCGTGGTCCAGCGCCGAAAGCGCCTGGGCGAGCAGCGCGAATGCGTGTTCCAGGGGCAGCGGTCCGTGCTGCCGCACCCACTGGGCCAGGTTCGCGCCCGGGATGTAGGCCATCGTGTACCACAGCAGCCCGCTGCGGCCACCCGTGTCGAACACGTCCACGATGTGCGGGTGGCGTACTTGCGCGGCCAGCTGCGCTTCGCGGCGGAAGCGCTCGACCACTCCCGCGTCCGACGTCAGGGCGGGGTGGAGCACCTTGAGGGCCACCTCACGCTCGAGCGCGAGGTCGCGCACCCGGTACACCCGCCCGAACGCGCCCTGGCCGAGGGTGTTCAGCAGCTCGTATTCGTCTCCCAAGGCACGACGCAGGTACTTCTCCCACTCGGTGGGGTCAGCTTCCGCCGACACGGGGGCCGTGCTGGTCTCGAGCCCCGATTCGCCGAGGTCGGACAGCAGGTCCTCTCCCATCTCCACGATCGTGAGGTAGCGCTTGGACGAGTCCGCCTGGAGGGCGTGCATGATGACGCGCTCCAGCGCTTTCGGACACACCGGCCGCCGGTCGGTCGGTGGTCGGATCTCGACCGGGCTCGTGGCGGGCGGTTCTCCCGTCACCGCGTAGTACAGCAGCGCGGCGGCGGCGTAGACGTCGCTGCCGGTGTCCCCCGGCCGTCCCTCGCGGGCTTCGGGGGCAAGGAACGGCTCCGCCAACGGCTCGACATCAGGGCCCGCGAGGTCGAGCAGGGGCGACGCCCACCGCAAGTCGGTGATGATCGCGCGTCCGGCCCGTGTGATCATGACTGACGACGGCACGATCCGTCGCACGATGATCTGCTCGCCGTGGGCATAGTCGAGCGCGCTCAGCAGATCCCTGGCCAGCTGCACGATGTCGGGGATGGGGCGGGGTCCGCGCGCGACCCCGTCGAGCAGGCTCTCTCCCTCGATCCACTTGGAGACGCGATACGCCCAGTCCTCCCGGAATCCCGCGGAGTGGACCTGGCGAATGCCCGCGTGATCCAGGCGGGCGAGCAGGACCGTCTCCCGCTCGAACCACCGCCGGCCGGGAGAATCGGGGTGGAGATGCACGCGCAACGCCGCCCGCCGCTCCAGCACGGCGTGCCGCGCGACGAACAGCGCGCGGTTCTCGTTGGCCGCGACCAGTTCCTCGATGTGGAACAGCCCGTGGAAGAGCCGCGCCGCCTCCGCGAAGAGGGCGGCCTGGTCCACGGCCGGGGCGATGCGCGGCGGGGCCGCTCGCTGCGGGTCTGCCATGGGCCGAAAAGTAATGCCGACCGGATAGCCCGGCGGGAGTGGTCGGGCCGCGATGGTGTGCTAATATTGAATTGCCTTGACGCCGCGGGATGATGGCACACCCACCTCGTTGTCCGCCCACGCCATGAACCGGCTTCGCCTGCGCGATCTGCGCGACGGTCACGAGTACGTTTTCAGCGGCGGTCCCGTGCTGATCGGCCGGTCGCCGGAGTGCGACTTCGTGGTCGGCGGATCGGGGCGCGAGCTGGTGTCGGCCCGGCACGCGAAGGCGGATGTGGTGGACGGCGAATGGACCGTGGCGGACGCCGGTGGCCGGAACGGCACCTACGTGGATGGCCGCCGCGTTCGCGAAGGGACACCGCACCCCCTGTGTTCGGGGCAGACCCTGGGCCTGGGCGAGCTGGGGCCCAAGTTCACGGTCGAGATCGAGCAGGTGGCCACGACGGGGCCGGCGGCCAACGGCTCGGAGGACGCGACGGTCCCCCTCTCGACGTACGTCCCACCCGAGGCGGAGCCGCCACCGGAGGCCGTGCTGGTGGTGTCACTGGTCCGGGTGCCGTCGGGTGATCGCCT
Organism: Gemmatimonadales bacterium; assembly: GCA_036732805.1. GTDB lineage: Bacteria > Gemmatimonadota > Gemmatimonadetes > Gemmatimonadales > GWC2-71-9 > JAOTWJ01. Next base: position 4,481 of record DAINBS010000030.1, read on the forward strand.
CGACGCAACCGGGGCCGTGCTCAGGGTGGGGCGCGGGGAGGAATGCGAGATTCGCCTGGCCGGCGAGAAGGTCGTCTCGCGGGTCCACTGCGAGTTCACGCTCGGTCCCGACGAGGCCCCCGTGGTGCGGGACGCACACAGCCGGAACGGCACCCTGCTGGACGGCCACCCTGTGGCGGGCGAGCGGGCGCTCCACGCGGGCGCCCGGATCCGGTTGGGACCGCAAGGGCCGGAGCTCATCGTGGATCAGGTGCGCGTGACGGGCGCGCACCGACCGGCCGGCACGAGCCGACTGGCCGCTCCGGTCGAAGAGCAAGCGCCCGCGCGACCTGCGAAGATCTCGGCGCCGCCCCCAACCTCGGCCCCCCCGAAGCGCCCGCCGCCGATGGCACCGACCGCGCCGGAGTCCGCGGCGGCCCCGGACCCCGTGCGGAGGTCGTTCGGCGGCGTCGGCCGCACGGTGTTCGTCCGCCAGCTGATCCAGGACACGGACCGGAAGCATGCGTCGCGCGTGCGTACCGTGGTCTGGGCGTTCGTCGCCCTGCTCGTTGCGGGCGTGGGTGGTGTCTACTGGCTGAGTCAGCGCCGGGTGCGGGAGACCCGAGCGGAGCTGGCCGCCCAGCGGGTGGAGCTGACGGCGGCGCGCGCGGCCGCGGACTCCTCCCGGGCGGCGGCGCTGGCGGACTACCAGCGGCTCCAGCTCGAGCTCGAGCGCGCGCGCGAGGGATCGGCGCCGGCGGCGGTGGTGGACAGCCTGCGTCTGGCGTTCAACGACGCGCGGTCGCGTACCGCGTCGCTCGAGGCGGCGCTTGACCGCGCGCGCTCGGAGATGGAACAGCAGCTCGATGCGGGAGACTCGCTGCGGCGCGCCCAGGCGGCGGAGTCGCAGCGCCTGCGCGCCCAACTCACCTCCTCCCAGGCCGGCGGCGTTTCCACGGCGGAACTGGTGAGTCTGCGGGCCGAGGTGCGAGCGGCTGAGGAGCGGGCGGCGGCGCTCGAAGCGGGGCTCCGCGCCGTGCGCGGCGCCGATTTGGCGCGGATCGCCGAGGCGAACCAGGCCGCGGTCGGGCTCGTGTCGGTGTATGCCGGGGCCGACATCTACGATGGCTCGGGCTTCGTGATCTCGACCTCCGGCTATTTCGTGACCAACCGCCATGTGGCGACGCCGGAGGGACGGACACCCGACTCGATTCACGTCACCATGGCGGATCAGCGGACGGGGTACCGGGCGACGCTCGTGGCGGTCCAGCCGGCCGGCGGGCCCGACCTCGCGGTGCTGCGGATCCCCCGCTACGTGGGGCCCATCATCGCGCGCGTGGACTGGGATGGGACGCGCGCCCGGCAGGGGGAGCCCGCGGCACTCATCGGGTTCCCGGCCGGCGTGGCCGCGGCGCTCGACAACACGCGGACGGTGCGCACCTCGATGAGCGCCGGGATCTTCTCGAAGGTGACCCCCACGCAGATCCAGTTCGACGGCTTCACCGTGGGCGGTTCGAGCGGCAGCCCGATCTTCAACGCCGATGGCGAGGTGGTCGCGGTGCACGCGGCCGGCCTGCGGGAGGCCGCGGGGCTCGGGTTTGCGGTGCCGGTCCGGCTCGTTCTGCCGCTCCTGCCCGACGACGCGCAACGCGAGGTGCGTCGCTGACCCGGATCGTCATCGTCCCGCACACGCACTGGGATCGGGAGTGGTACCTCTCTCTTGCCCGGTTCCGCCAGCGCCTCGTGACGATGCTGGACGATGTCGTCGAACGCCTCTCCCGTGATCGGCGTCTCACGTTCCACCTCGACGGGCAAACCGCGCTCGTCGAGGACTACCTCGCCGTCCGGCCGGAGCAGCGGGCCCGAGTGCAGCGCCTCGTCGAGGCCGGCCGGCTCACGGTGGGGCCGTGGTACGTGCTCGCCGACGAGCTGCTCGCGGGGGACGAGCCGCTCGTCCGGAACCTCCTGATCGGGCAGCGGCAGGCGGCCGGCCTGGGGGCCTGGCTTCCGGTGGGCTACAGCCCCGACGCCTTCGGTCACCCCGACATGCTCCCGGCCATTCTGCGCGGCTTCGGGATCGCCGACGCGCTGCTGTGGCGCGGATACGGCGGGCGGCGCCTCAGGTGCGACTTGGTCCTGTGGACCGCGCCGGACGGATCCAGCGTGCTGGTCCACCATCTGCCGCCCGCGGGCTACGAGTACGGTGCGGAGCTGCCGGGCGGGTTCGTGGATATGCGCTCGCGCTGGCGCGCCGTGGGCGAGGTGCTCATGCGGCGCGCGGTCGTTCCCGTGCTCCTCGTCATGAACGGCGCCGACCATCACGCGCTCCAGCCGGATCTCCAACGCGCGGTGCGCAGCCTGCGACGGGTGGTCCGGGATGCGCAGGTCGAAGTCTCGACGCTCGACGGCTACTTCGCCGCAGCGCGGGCGGCACTCGCGACGACCGGCAGGGCACCGCGCCGCGTCGTGGGCGAGCTGCGGTGGTCCCGCGGGGACACGTGGACGCTGCAGGGTGTTGCGGCCACGCGCACGGGCTTGAAGCAGCGTATCGCCGAAGGGGCGGCCCTGCTGACCCGGTGGGCCGAGCCGCAGGCCGCGCTTGGGCCCCAGGCGGCGGCGCTCCGGCCTCTGCTGGGGCACGCGTGGTGCACGCATCTCGCCAACCTGTCGCACGATACGCTCGCCGGGAGCGTCGTGGATGCCGTGGCGCGTGACGCCGCCACTCGGGCGGAAGCGGTCGTCGACGAGGCGCGGGGGGTGCTGGAAGACGCCCTGGATGCGCGGCTCGGCCAGGGCCCTGTGCGCCGCCGGCGCGAGCGCGCCGCGTGGCGGCCGGCGCTGGTGGTGGTGAATCCGAGCCCACGCGCGCGCGGTGGGGTAGTCGAGGCCACGGTGACCCGCTTCCGGTCCGACGTGGTCGTGGGGCGCGCCGCCGCGGCCGATCGAGGCGTGCCGCTGCAACCCTTCCATCTCGCCGAGGCGGGCGGCCGCGTCGTGCCGCACCAGGTGCTGGGCGTCACCGACGCATACGAGCGGCTCGACAGCCCGCGCGACTATCCCGACCAGGATCGGGTGCACGCGGTTCGCGTAGCGGTGTGGACGCGTGAGGTGCCCGCTTTGGGACTCGTGCGCCTCGACGTCCGCGATGGTGCGGCGCCCGCTGCCGCGGTGCCAAGCGCCGTGCGGGCGAGCGGGATGGCTCTGCGTGCTTCGTGGGGTGGGGTTCGCGCCGTGCGAGACGGGTTCGTGATCAGCGTGGGGGGCCGCACGCTGCGCCTGGTGCCGGCGCTCGTGGACGAGCGGGACGAGGGCGACACGTACACCATCGAGCCGGTGCCGGGCGATCGGCCGCTGCGCGCGCAGTGGGGTCGCGCACGGGTGGTGTGGTCGGGACCGCTGGTTGCGGCGCTCGCGCGTCCTTTCCGGATCGGTGGTCGCGTGCGGGGGACGGCGTATCTCCGGATCGATGCCGGCAGCCCGCTGGTGTGGATCGCCGTCGACGGGATCAACCGGGCCGGCCAGCACCGCGTGCGGCTCGTCGTGCCGGTGCGCGCGGCGGACCGCTCCACGGCGGACATGGCGTTCGGGGCGGTGACGCGACAGCGCGAGACGCTCCGTGGCCGGTCAGGTGAGGAGGCTCCCCCGACGACCGCGCCCATGCACCGCTACGTGAGCGCGGGCGGCTGGACCATCTGTGCGCGCGGGCTGCATGAGTACGAAGTACTGCCCAACGGCGCGCTCGCCGTCACGGTCCTGCGGGCGGTGGGCGACCTCTCGCGCGGCGACCTGGCAGCACGGCCGGGTCACGCGGGCTGGCCGACGGCCACGCCCGGGGCCCAGGGAGTGGGGCCGTTCCGCGCGGAGGTGGCGCTGGCGCCGATCGGTGTGGGCGACGGGAGCGACGCGCGCGCATGGGACGCGGTCGAAGCCGCAGCCGAAGAATTCCATGCGCCACTCGCGGGCCGCATGTATCGCTCAGGAATCGACGTGCCCGAGGTTGTCGAAGGCCCGGAGCTCACGGGGTCGGGGCTCGCGTTCCGGGCGCTCAAGCCGCGCGAGGAAGGAGAGGGGATCGTGCTGCGGTGCGTGAACCTCACGCGGCGGGCGCGCCAGGGCGCGTGGACCTTTCCGTCTCCGGTCACGCGGGCCTTCCGGGCCCGGCTCGACGAGACCGTGGAGGCAGAGACCGCGCTGTCGCCCGACCGGGGCACCGTCGCGTTCAGGGCAGGGCCAAGGGAGATCGTGACGGTGATCGTCAGCCGTTAGCCGTTCGCCGTTGGCTCAACGAGTGGGGTGGGAAGACAGCGGGATGGTGGGATGGTGCTCCATCCCGCTTCATCCCGCCATCCCGCTCATCCCGCAGTGCGCGGATCCAGCTGGTCGCGCAACCCATCCGCCAGCAGGTTGCAGCCCACCACCGCGAGGGCGACCGCAATGCCGGGGATGGTCGCGACCCACGGCGCCTGTACGAGCGCGTCGCGCCCCGTGGCGATCATGTTCCCCCACGAGGGAGCCGGAGCGGCGATGCCGAGTCCGAGAAACGCGAGCCCGGCCTCCAGCGTGATCGCGTTGCCCACGCCCAGGGCGGTGGCGACGAGCAGCGGCGTGAGGGCGTTCGGCAGGAGGTGCCGGCCCAGGAGCCTCAGCCGGCCGACGCCGGCGGCCCGGGCCGCCGCCGCGTACGGACGTACCAGCACCCCGCGCATCTCGGTGCGCGCGAGGCGCGCGACGGGCATCCAGCCCGTGCCCGCGAGCACGAGCACGATGACCGCGGTGCTGGGCTGGAACAGGGCGACCAGCGCGAGCAGCAGCACCAGCCGCGGAAGAGCCAGCGCGGCGTCGGTCAGCGCCATGACCGCGCGGTCCACCCACGATCGCCCCAACGCCGCGATGGCACCGAGCGCGGTCCCGAGCACGGCCGACAGCAGCGCGGCGAGGAACCCGACCACCAGCGAGATGCGCGCGCCGTGCAGCAGCCGGCTCAAGACGTCACGTCCCAGTTGGTCCGTGCCCAGCCACCGGATCGTGCCCTCCGGCCCGGGAGTGAACGGAGCGACCAGGCGCGTGCGCACGATGTCGCCCTGCGCGATGGGGTCGAACGGCGCCAGCCACGGCGCGGCGACGGCGAGCACGGCCATCCCAATGAGCACCGCTCCCCCCACCGCAACGCGGCGATCCCGCACGAGCGAAGCAAGTATTCCGCTCGTCCCGCCCATCCCGCCGTCCATCCCGCTCATCCCGCCCTCAAGCGCGGATCAACCAGTGCATAGAGCAAGTCCGCCAGCAGATTGCCCAGCACCACCAACGCCGCAAACACCGCCGTCGCTGCCAGAACCACCGGGTAGTCCCGGGCCCCCACGGCCGCCACCAGCTCACGTCCCATGCCCGGCCAGGCGAAGATGACCTCGACGAACACCGCGCCCGAGAAGAGCGCGGGAAGGGAGAGCCCCAGCAGCGTGATGGTGGGCAGCAGTGCGTTCCGCAGGACGTGGCGCCGCGTGACGCGCGTGGCCCCAAGCCCGCGGGCCTGTGCAGCGCGCACGAAATCGAGGTTGCTCACGTCCACAGCGGCCCCGCGCACGTAGCGGGCGGTGCCGGCTATCCCCAAGGCGCCGAGCGTTGCGAGTGGAAGGGTCAGGTGCCGCAGCCGATCCAGCAGTCGTGCCCCCGCGGGGAGGAAGTCCGCGTCCAGGCTCGCGACGCCCATGGCCGGGAATTGGAGCCAGACCGGCCAGCCGAGCCTCGCGGCTCCGTAGGCGAATACGAGCACGAGCACGAGCGCCACCCAGTAGGCGGGGAGCCCGTACACGAGGACCGTGAGCACGGTGAGCAGGGTGTCGAGAGGCCGCGCCCGCTTTACCGCCTGCGCCAATCCGACGATTATCCCCCCGAGGTATGTGACGAGCAGGGAGGCGGCGGACAGGACGAGCGTCGCCGGCAGGGCCCCCATGAGCACGTCGCGCACGGGGCGGTGCTGGGCGAGACTGATGCCCCAATCGCCGCGCGCGAAGTCGGCGAGCCAGGCGAGGTAGCGGAGCGGCAGGGGGCGGTCGAACTGCAGCGCGTGACGCGCCGCCTCGAGGTCGGCCTGGGTGGCGGCCGGACCGACCCACAGCCGGGCCGGGTCACCGGGCGCCAGCTGCAGCAGCACGAAGGCCACCGTCACCACCGTGAGGACGATGCCGAGTCCCGAGAGGAGCCGCAGAGCGATCCGCCGCCACATGGAAGGAAAGGCTGTGAGGTGGGGGGGGCTCGCGTCAACTGCCGTCCTTGTCGCGACCGTTGGGGGGGGCTGCACGCCCCGCGACGCGGACCGGTCCACGGTCCTCTACGCGTCCGGGGCGGACCTCCAGTCCATCAACCCCCTCGTGGCGGTGCACCCGTTCGCCAAGCAGGTGCAGAACCACGTGCTGTTCCTGACGCTCGCGGGCCGCGACTCGGCGCTCCAGCCCGTCCCGCGCCTGGGCTCGTGGAAGTGGAACGAGGCGCGCACCGCCCTGCGGGTCCACCTGCGGCGCGACGTCCACTGGCATGACGGTCCGCTGACGACCGCGGACGACGTCGTGTGGACGCTCGAACGCGCGCGTGACCCGGCCGTAGCGTACCCGCGTGCCAGTGAGCTGCGCGACCTCGCGGCGGTGGTCCGGGAGGACTCGTTCACGGTGATGCTGCGTTTCCGGGCACCGCAACCGACCTTTCCGGACGTGCTGACCGACCTTGCCATCCTGCCGTCGCACCTGCTCGCCGATGTGCCCCCCGCGGAGCTTCGCGCCCATGCGTTCAACCGGTCACCCGTCGGCAACGGGCCCTTTGCCTTCGTGGAGTACCGGCCGAACCAGCGCTGGGTCTTCCGTCGGTTCGACGCGTTCCCGGCCGACCTTGGTCGGCCGGCCATCGAGCGCCTCGTGGTGGTGGTGGTGGACGAACCCGCGACCAAGCTCGCCGCCCTCACCTCGGGGGAGCTGGACTTCGCGGGCATCAGCCCCGCGCATGCCGCTTTCGTCCGCGGCAACCCGCGCCTCCGCGTCATCGATTATCCCATCCCGCTGACGTATGGCGTGATCTTCAACCAGCGCCGGCCGCCGTTCGACGACGCCCGGGTGCGGCGCGCGCTCTCGCGGGCCATCGACCGCCGGATGATCATTGACGGGTATCTGTACGGGTTCGGCAGCCCCGCCGGGGGTCCGGTGCACCCGGATCACCCCTGGGCCGAGCCGCTCGCGCCCGTCCCGTACGACCCCGCCGGCGCCCGGCGGCTGCTGGACGACGCGGGATGGCGGGCGGGGCCCGACGGGGTCCGGATACGTGACCGCCGGCGCCTGGAATTCGATCTGCTCACGGTGGGGAGCGGTGACTTGATGCTCGAACAGATGCTCGAGGCCCAATGGCGGACGGTCGGTGCAGCCGTGAGGATCAGGCGCGTGGAGCTGGCCACGTTCCTCTCGATTGCCCAAGGCTCGGACCGGGATTTCGACGCCATCGTGACGGGCATCCCGGGCCTGGCATCACTGGGCCACGTCGCGGCCCTGTACGACGGCGATGGCCTGCTCGCGTACGCGGGCCACCAGTCCGATGCCGCGACGGCCGCCTTTGCGCGCGTCCGGTTGGCGACCACGGAGGGCGACCTGGAAATGGCGTGGCGCGCGGTGCAGCAGGTTCTGGCGCGCGAGGAACCGTCCGCGTGGCTCTACCATGCCCGGGGCGTGCAGGGAGCGGCGCGCCGAATCCGCGATGTCCGGATGGATCTGCGCGGCGAGCTGGCCGGGATCGGCGCGTGGTCGGTAGGCGGCCCGGAGGCGGGCCGGTGACCAGGAGGGACATCCCGGGTCGCGTGCTCGTGAGCGCCCCCACCCGCGTGGATTTCGCCGGCGGGTGGTCCGACGTGCCGGTGTTCGCCGACGCGGAGTCCGGCATCGTCGCCAACGCGGCACTCGCGATCCGCGTGCACGTCGAGGCCATCCGGGGCGGCGCCGGCATCCGGCTGATCGCCGAGGATCTGGGCGAGCGCGTGGTGGCCCGGCATCCGGCCGATCTCCTCTACGACGGCCACCTGGACCTGCACAAGGCCGCCATGAACATGCTGCCCGTGGGCGGCGGACTCGAGTTGCTCACCCGCTCGGACGCCCCGGCGGGCTCGGGGCTCGGCGCATCCGGAGCGCTCGACGTGGCGCTCGTGGCGGCCCTGGCACCCCTGCGGCGCGAACGCTACGGCCGCGAGGAGCTGGCGGAGCTTGGCTTTCACCTGGAAGCGACGGAGCTTGGGCTCCGCGGCGGGCGGCAGGATCAGTACGCCGCGGCGCTGGGCGGGGTGCACGAGCTGCGGTTTGGCACCGGTGGCGTGACCGTGTGTCCCATCCCGCTGTCGCCGGACGCCCGTGCCGAGCTCGACGCGATGCTCGTCATCGCGTTCACGGGTCACTCGCACTTCTCGGCACAGACGCACCAGCGGGTCTGGGCCGCGTACGGGGAGGGGCGCCCCGACGTCGTGAGTGCCCTGCGGGGCATCCGCGACCTGGGTGCGACCGCCGGCGATGCGCTGCGTCGGGCCGATTGGCGCGCCCTCGCCAGCGTGATGGACGAGAACTGGCGGCTCCAGCAGTGCCTGGACGGGACGATCAGCACGCCGGGTGTCCGTCGCGTGGAGCAGGCGGCCCGCGCGGCCGGCGCCTGGGGCGTGAAGGCGACGGGAGCCGGCGCGGGGGGGTGTCTCGCGATCCTCGCCGCGCCGGGCGACCGAGGGAGCGTCATCGCCGGGGTCACGGCGGTCGGGGCCCTGGTCCTCGACGCGCGGCTCGACTTCGAGGGTCTCACGGTCCGGGAGGATGATGCACCCGATGCTCGCGGCTGAGCTGGCCGAGCGCCGCGCATTCGTGGATCGCGAGCCGGTCCTCGCGCGTCTGTGCGCGCGCCTCACGCGCCTGCTGGGTCCGCTGACGACCGACGCTCCATACCTGCCGGACGCCAAGGCGCTCCTGTCCCGTGACGGCGGCGTCTGCCCCGCCGACGGCAGCCGCCTGCGCTTCGACCCCGACAGCCCCCACGAGCACCGCTGCGGACGGTGCGGCCGTGTGGTGTCCGGCCCGCGGCACCATCGCGCCTGGATCGTGCGCTATCAGGTCTGGCTCAGCGAGCGCGCGGTACACCTGGCGCTGCTCGGCGCCCTCCGCGACCCGGCGCTGTCGGCGCGGGCGGCCGAGATTCTCGTTGCGTACGCGCGGCGCTACGAGACGTATCCGAACGAGGACAACGTCCTCGGCCCCTCGCGCCTGTTCTTCTCGACCTACCTCGAGTCCATCTGGCTCACCCAGCTCTCCGTCGCCTTCGCCATCCTGGATGCGTCGGGCGGCGCACGGCTCGAGGGAAACGACCGAACGGCCGTCGCGCGCATGCTGCTGGCCTCGGCCAGCCTCGTCGCGAGCTTCGATGAAGGGTGGTCCAACCGGCAGGTCTGGAACAGCACCGCAGTGCTTGCCGCGGGCGCGGCACTCGGCGACGGCTCGCTGGTTTCCGTGGGCACCGGCGGCCTGCGGGGTCTGCTTCGGGCGGTGGACAACGACGGGATGTGGCACGAGGGTGAGAACTACCATCTGTTCTCGCTGCGGGGCTTCCTGCTCGGCGCTGAATGCGCGCGCCTGGCGGGCGAGGATCTGTACGCCGGGACCGCGCTCAGCGCCATGTACGCGGCCCCGCTCGCCACCCTGCTGCCGGACCTCACTCTCCCCGCGCGCGGCGACGCGCCGTTCGGCGTGAGCGTGGTTCAGCCGCGCTTTGCCGAGCTGTGGGAGGTGGGCCGCACGCGCACGGGGGATGCGCGGCTCGACGCGATCCTCGCGGCGCTGTACGCGGCTGACCTCCCGGAGGGTGACGATCACGGGCGCGTGGACCTGGCCGAACAGGACGAGAATCGGCCGCCGGCCCGCGTCCGGCGGGACGGCCTCGGCTGGAAGGCGCTTCTGTGGATGCGGCCCGACGACCCGGTGCGGGGGCCGGTGGTTCCGGCGGCGGCGGTGCTGCGCGAGCGTCAGGGTGTCGTCGTGCTGCGGCCGGCGCCGGACACGCTCGTGGCCCTCGAGTGCGGCGCGCGCGCCGTCGGCCACGGGCATCCTGACGCGCTTCACCTGACGGTGGCCCGTGGCTGCCTGCTCCTGGGTGATTTTGGCGCGGCCTCATACGTCAGTCCATCGCTGCACTGGTACCGCTCGACGGTCGCCCACAACGCGCCCGGAATCGCGGGACGAGGGCAGGCGCCCGTGGCCGGTGTCTGCGACGGGGTCGGCGCCGCGGGAGGCTGGTCGTGGTGCAGGGTATACGCGGACAGTCTGCTTGGCCCGGGCACGTGGGCCCGCCGCACGATCGTGGCGGGACCGCGATGGGTACTGGATGTCGTCGCGGTGAATGTGCCGCCCGAGGTCGTGGTGGATCTTCCCGTGCACCCATTTGCCGGCCTCGTGCTGCCGGGCGAACCTGCGTCCGCAACGACGCTCGGGTCGAGCTCGGACGCCGGCCACGAAACGGGATACGCGCACGTCACCGAGGTCACCGTGGTTCCGGTCCCGGAGGTGATTCCGCTGGACGCAGCAGGCGGGGTCATGCTGCACACGGTCGCGCGTCCGAACGAGACCGCGTTCGTCGCCACGGCGCCGGGTCCGCCCGGCCCCGACTACGCCGACGGCGCGCCCTTGGCGTTCCTGCTCCGCCGGGCGCGGGGGGCGGGTCGCTGGGTACACGTCCTGACGTGGCACCCCGGCGCGGTGGAGATCACCGAGCACGAGGAGCGCATCGACGTGCGGTGCGACGGCCGGACGGTCTCGGTCGCAGTCACGCCGACGGGGCTCGTCGTGCGGACGGAGGGGGAAGCGCCGGTGACGTTCGACGCGCGTCCCGCCCCCCGTCCGGGGCCGGCTCCGCCACCGCCCCCCGCCGTCCCCGATTGTGAGGTACCGTTGTGGCCCGATGACGCGGAGCCGTTCAGTGAAGGGCTGCGGGCGGCCGAGTGGGAGCTGGGCGAGGGGAGCTACCGGCGCTCGGAAGCCGGGCACGCCGACCGCGGCGCCACCCGTGCCGAGGTCGCGGTGGCGGCGCAGGGGGATGCCCTGTTCGTGCGCGTGCGCGTGACGAAGCCCGTGGTGGTCGTGCGGGCTGCCGACGCGGCGGACCCTGCGCTGGACAACGAGCCGGCCGACATCCACTCTGACGGGGTGCAGGCGTACCTGGCCCGCGACCAGTGGATGGGGGTCCTCGCGGTGCCCGATCTTGCCTCGCGCTCCGTGCGCATCAGGGGGGTCGGTGGCACCGCCCCGTTCCAGGGTGGGGTGACCGGCTCGAGCCGGCGAACACCAGACGGGTACGAGCTGCGGCTCCGGCTTGCGACGGGCCGGCCGTGGCGGCCCGGCGAGCGGCTCCGGTTCACGGTGACCGTGAACGAGATGGTGCCCGGCCGGGAGCGCCGGTCGGGACAGCTGGCGCTCGCGGGCGGGGGATGGGTGTGGCTGCGCGGCGACCGCGAATCGCCGGCCGAGGCCGTGGAGGCGGAGATCGC
>DAINBS010000031.1:0-15890 GCA_036732805.1 Gemmatimonadales bacterium
CGGCTCGTACGCGGTGAACCCGGCGACGAACGCGCTCGTGCCGATCTGGATCGCGGACTACGTGCTGATGGAGTACGGCACCGGCGCCATCATGGCGGTGCCGGCCCACGACGAGCGCGATCACGAGTTCGCGCAGACGTTCGGGCTGCCGATCGTGCGGGTGGTCGAGCCCACTGGCGCTGCCGGCGGCGCGCTGCCGTACACCCCCTGGGAGGGCACGCTGGTCAACTCGGGCCGGTTCGACGGGATGACGTGCGCCGAGGCGGCGCCGGCCATCACCCGCTGGCTCGAAGGGCGGGGGCTCGCCACCGGGCGGGTCCAGTACCGGCTGCACGACTGGTGCATCTCCCGCCAGCGGTACTGGGGGCCGCCCATTCCGATCATCTACTGCGACCGGTGTGGCATCGTGCCGGTGCCCGAGCGCGATCTGCCCGTGGTGCTGCCGCCGCTCGAGAACTACCGCCCCGACGAGAGCGGCGTCTCGCCGCTCGCGCGGCTCGAGAGCTGGTACCGGGTGCCGTGCCCCGCGTGCGGGGCCGCCGCGCGCCGCGAGACCGACGTGTCGGACACGTTCCTCGACTCCGCCTGGTACTTCCTGCGGTACCCCTCGACGGAGTTCGACGACCGGCCGTTCGACGCGGACCTCACGCGGCGCTGGCTGCCCGTCACGTCGTACATCGGCGGGAACGAGCACGCGGTGCTGCATCTCATGTACGCCCGCTTCGTCACGATGGTGCTGCACGACCTCGGTCACCTGGGGTTCGACGAGCCGTTCGCGCGGTTCCGGGCCCACGGTACGATCGTGAAGGACGGCGCCAAGATGTCCAAGTCCCGCGGCAACGTGGTGGTGCCCGACGAGTACATCGCGCAGTGGGGCGCCGACACGTTCCGCATGTACCTCATGTTCCTCGGTCCCTACCAGGAAGGCGGCGACTTCCGCGACGAGGGCATCTCGGGCATCCGGCGGTTCCTCGACCGCGTGTGGGGTCTCATGACGGACGTGTCACCGGACGCGGCCATTCCCGAGGCGGCGCGGCGCAAGCTCCACCAGACCATCCGGAAGGTGGGGGCCGACATCGAGGAGCTGCGGTACAACACCGGGATCGCGGCGATGATGGAGTACGTGAACCTGCTCAGGAGAGAAGGGCAGGAAGGGCAGGAAGGGCAGAAAAGAGGGGCAGAGGGGCAGAGAGAAGGGCCGAGCGTGGCCCGCGAGCTGGTGGAGCCCCTCATTCTGCTGCTCGCGCCGTTCGCGCCGCACTTTGCCGAGGAATGCTGGGAGCGGCTGGGGCATGAGCGTTCGGTGTTCGAGGCGTCCTGGCCGGCCTTCGATCCCGAGCTCGCGCGCGATGCCGAGATCGAACTGGTGGTCCAGGTGAACGGCAAGGTGCGGGGCCGCCTCCTCGTGTCCCCGGGGCTCGCGGAACCCGAGGCCGTGGCGCAGGCCCGGGCCGACGAGACCGTTCGCAAGTTCATTGGTGACAAGCAGATACGGAAAGCGATCTATGTCCCGGATCGCCTGGTGAATCTCGTTGTCTGAGCGTTCGCCGTTAGCCGTCAGCCGCAAGACCCAGGCGTCAGGGAACAGGGGCGTTCAGCGTAACGGCAAACGGCTAGCCGCTAACGGCAAACGGCAAGCGGCAAACGGCTAACGGCTAACGGCAAACGAGTATGCGACCCTCTCCCCCTTTCCCGCATCTCTCCATCAGACCATGACGCAAGCCTCCGTGACCGGGGTCGGGGTCCTCGACGACATCGCGGTCGAACGCGCCAAGACCGGGGACCTGGAAGCCCTCGAGCGGGTGTACCGCTCATACGAGGGGCTGGTGTACTCCCTTGCCCGGCGCATCTGCCGGACCGAGGAGGACACGGAGGATGTGCTCCAGGAGACGTTCCTGGAGGTGTGCCGCAGCATCAGGAGCTTCCGCGGCACGGGCACGGGGAGTCTCACGGCCTGGGTGAAGCGGGTGGCGGCGAGCAAGGCGCTGATGCGGGTGCGTCGCGAGAAGTACCGCGACGCCGACGATCTGCCGGAGGACGGGCCCGCGGTGGGGGTCAACGATGTGGACGTGCCGCTGCAGCTGGACCTCGAAGCGGCGCTGATGCAGCTGCCGGATACGTCGCGCGCCGTGGTCTGGATGCACGACGTCGAGGGATACACGCACGAGGATATCGCCGAGATGATGGGGAGGACCGTCAGTTTCTCGAAATCCCAGCTCGCCCGGGCGCACGCCCGGCTGCGGGGCTGGCTCGGCGGGGGGCATTGACTATGGCCACGCGAAAACACTGCACGATGTCCGAGCTGCTGGCCGTGCGCGATGGCGAGGGCACGGCGTGGGCACGGGCGCACGTGGACGAGTGCGCGTTCTGCCGGGAGGAGCTGGATCTGCTCTACCGGCGGGTCGCGGCCCTCCGCGCGCTGCCGGCGCTCCGGCCGCCGCGGGACCGCTGGGGGGTGATCCGGGCGCAGGCGGCGCGGGATCGGCGCGGGCGGGTTCTCAAGCGGACGGGTTGGGGTGTCCTGGCGGCGGCCGCGGCCATCGCGGTGCTGCTCGGGGTGCGGACGGTTGGGATGCTCGGGCCTACCCCGGCGGTGGGGCAGACCGAGCTGGACGCCCTGATGGAGCAGTCGCGCGGCCTCGAGGCGACGCTGCGCAGTTACGACCCGGAAGGTCGGGTCCTCAACGCGCGGGCGGCCGGCATCATCGCCAACCTCGAGGACCGCATCGCTCTGGTGGACGCAGGCATCTCTCAGGTAACCACGCGCGGCGGCGCGCGCGAGGATTTGATCGGTCTGTGGCGCGACCGGGTGGATTTGATGAACGCTCTGGTCAATGCCCACGTGACCCGGGCCACGTACGTCGGGTTCTGAGCCCGGCACAGCAGGGGGAGTTATGCGACGGATGATCATCGGGTTGGTGGCACTGCTTGTCATCACCAGCGGTGCGACCGCCCAGGAAAAGCAGATGACCGACGAGCAGCGGCGCGAGATCGAACGGAAGCTCGACCAGCTGCGCGAGGAGATGCGCGAGCTGGAGCGCCAGCTCGGGCGCGAGCAGCACTTCATGAGCTTCATGACCCCGCGCGCTGGGGAAGCCCCCATGGCCTTCAGCCTGACCATGGGCCGACCGCGTCTGGGCGTGATCGTCAAGACGGACCGCGACGCTGCCACCGATTCGATCGGCGCGGTGCTCGAAGCGGTGACGCCGGACGGGCCGGCCGCCAGGGCCGGTCTCCAGTCAGGCGACATCGTGGTCACCTTCGACGGCCAGCGGCTCGCGACCGCCGCGGGCTCGCCGGGCGAGCGCCTGATCGAGCTTGCCGGCGACATGGAAGAGGGCGACAGCGTGCGGATCGCGGTCCGCCGCGGCAAGGAAGCCAAGACGGTCGTCGTAGTGCCGAAGAAGGTGGACGACCTGAACTACGCGTTCCGGTACAATGCCATCGCGGATTCCGCCATGACTCAGGCGCGCAGGGCGCTGGAGCGCACGATGGTCGTAGCCCCTCGAGCAGAGGCGGGCGGGCGGCTCGGGCGGCTCGATCCCATGGTGTGGTCCATCCGGGAGGGCGCCCGCTGGTCGGACATGGAGCTGACCACGCTCGACGCCAACCTCGGCGGCTACTTCGGCACCACCGAGGGACTCCTGGTGGTCCGGGCCCCCGGGGACTCGCTGCTCGGCCTCAAGAGCGGTGACGTGATTCTCCGGATCGGCGGGCGGGTGCCGTCGAGCCCGTCACACGCCGTCCGTATCCTGAGTTCCTATGAGCCGGGCGACGAGATCCGCATCGAGGTCATGCGGAACAAGCGCCAGATGGAAGTGAAGGCCATCGTGCCGGAGCGCGATCGGGGGATGCACTGGGAGGAGCGCTTCGAATAAGGACGGCTCCCTGAGCTGATAGCGCAGGGGGCAACGAGCAGGGTGCAGCGGGGGCTCCGTTTTCGAACGGGCCCCCGCTTCGCCTTTCCCCGCACCGGGCACGGCCCGGCGGTTGAGCGGTTGAGCGGCTGCTCTGACCGCCTGACCGCCTGTCCGCCTGCCCGCCTGTCCGCCCTTGCGGCATCCGCCTCGGGTGCGCATCATAGCCGAACAATCCAATCGCATATGGGATGACCGTCCTGCCACGGGAGGGAGCGCATGTCGGATCCCAGCGCCGCCGCGCACACCGGCCGGCCACTCACGTTTCGCCTCGTCCTGTTCGAGGGATTCGTCGCTGGTGCCATAGGCGCGGTGGCGGTCGCCGTGTGGTTCCTGATCGTGGACACGATTGCCGGCCGCCCCTTCTTCACGCCGGCCATGCTCGGCTCGGCGGTCTTCTGGCAGAACCTCGATCCGGCGGCCGTTCAGATCGCGTTCCCGACCGTGATTGGCTATACGATGCTGCACGTGCTGCTCTTTGCCCTCGCCGGGGCCGCCGCCGCGGGCTTCGCGGCTCTCGTCGAGACCTTCCCCACGACCGCGTTCATCGTCGTGTTCCTGTTCGCGGTGTTCGAGGTCGGGTTCTACATCGTGGTCGCGGTGCTGGCGCAGCCGCTCCTGGGCGCGCTCGCCTGGTCCAACGTGGCCGTGGGCAACGCCCTCGCCGCCTTCGGGATGGGCTTCTACCTGTGGCGCGCGCATCCGCGGCTGCGCCAGCAGCTGGCCGAGCATCCGCTGGGGGAGCCGGCGGGCGGCGCCGTGCAGGCGCCAAATCACTAGACGCAGTGCGGCGGTGCCGGAGACGGGGCGGGGAGCCCTATTCGATGCTCGCCGCTCCCGCGACGTAGCGGAGCGTGAGGCAGCCTGCCTGCGGCCCCGGACAGTAGTAGCCGAGCACTTCGACGACCGCGTCGTGACCCTCGTCCGTTCGGAGCCGGTACGACGCTCCCGTTGGCCGCAGCAGATGCGACAGGAAGTCGTAGCGGTACCAGCGAGGCAAGTCCCCGGCACCCGGGTCGGACGAAGGGGCAGGCGGGGCAGTAAGGGCAGATGGGGCAGTGAGGGCAGGAATGCGCGGCGCACGGAGCTGGAATCGCCGGGCGGCAATATCCCACCCCTGCGTGTCGGGTGGAGCGAGCAGTGCCCCGCGATCGAGGTCGAAGTAGCGCCACGCGGCACCGTCACGCACGTCGAGGGTCACGGTGTCGGTCCGGCCGGGCGCGGGCGGCTGGGGGGCGTGGGCGCCGAGGGCGAAGGTCTCGATGCGTCTGGGAGCGAGCGACTGCGCCACGAGCAGCACGAGGAACCCCACGAACACCACGGCGGCGGCGACGAGCAGGACGGGAGGGCGAGTGGCCGGAGCGGACATGACCGGGGAGACTAGGGACATCCCGGGCACGGTGTCAAACCGTCACTGGCTGCGGCGCGCGTGGCCCGCGCCCCGGAGCGCGAAGTTCCGCCAAGCCGCGTTCGTGTACCTCCACGTGGGCCTGCTCTACGAAGCCGCCGCGATCGCCATGCGCAACTACGGGCTCCTGCCCGAGCGGTTCGGCCCGCCGGCGCTCTATCTCGTGCTCGGCGTCGCCATCACGCTCCTCGTGGTCGCGGGGCTCTACTGGGCGCAGAACGAGTGGGTGGCGCGCGTCGTGTGGGGCATCCAGGCGTTCCGGCTGCCGCCGCTCGTGAGCCGCGGGTTCTTCTACAACCTGGCCGAGATGCGGCTCCCGCCCGCGTTCTACATCGCGGCTCTGATCGTGGTGCTCGTCTCGATGTGGATGCTGGCCCGCGCGGGGTGGGACCTGTGACCGGAGTGAGGGCAGGGAGGGCAGCAACGGGCAGAACTACCCTCACTGTCCTTACTGTCCGTTCTGCCCTTACTGCCCCATGATCCCACGCACCTACCACGACCTCACCGCTCCCGACCGCTCGGATCTCGCCGGGCAGGTCGCCGCCCAGCGAGCCCGGGTGGCCGAGCGGCTCGCGACCGTGCGCTCGGTGCGTCCGATCGTGAGCGGCAAGGGAGGTGTGGGAAAGAGCTTCGCGACGGCATCCCTCGCGGTGGCCGCCGCGCGGCGTGGCCTGTCCGTGGGGGTCGTGGACGCCGATCTCCGCAGTCCCACGGTGGCCCGCATGCTCGGCGCCGCCGGGCCGTTGGTGGTGGGCGAGGGGGGCGTGGTCCCGGCGGTCGGCGCCGCCGGCGTGCGGGTGATGTCCGCCGACTTCCTGCTGGGCGAAGGCCGCCCGCTCGCGTGGCGCGGCCGCGAGGGCGAGGGATTCGTGCGGCGGGGTGCGCTCGACATGGGCGCGCTCCGCACGTTCCTGGGCGACGTCGCGTGGGGGACGCTCGATCTCCTGCTCGTGGATCTCCCGCCCGGCGCGGACGGCGTGCGCGACATCGTGACGCTGACGCCGTCCGCGGCGGGGGCCGTGGTGGTCACGATTCCGTCGGACGAAAGCCGGCGGTCGGTGGCGCGCACCATGGGCGCGCTGGTGGACGAGGGCCGTCCGCCGCTGGGCGTGATCGAGAACATGGCGGGCTACGCCTGCCGGGAGTGCGACCACGTGGGCCCGCTCTTCACCGGGTCGGCGGGCGCGGAGCTGGCGCGCGCCTTCGACGTGCCACTGCTCGGGCGGATCCCGTTCGATCCGTCGGCCTCCCCCGCCGATCCCGGCCTGGCCTGGACCCCCATCGTGGACGCAGTGATCGGGCCGCCCCAATGAAGTTCCTCTGCCTCGACTGCGACCGGCAGATGACCTTTGCCGAGCGGCAGGAGCCCGGCGACGGCACGTTCGCGGCGTCGTTCACGTGTCCCGCCTGCGGGCGGTCGGTGGCGCTGCTCGCGAATCCCATGGAGACCCAGCTCGTGGGCGCGCTGGGGGTGCGCATCGGCGGCCGTGAGCTGGACGAGCAGCCCATGGAGTTTGTCCGGAAGAACGTCGTGGGCCGGGACGACGCATTCGTGGACGCGCCGGACGGGACGGGCCGGACGGCGTGCCCTGCCTGGAGCGCCGAGGCGGAGGAGCGACTGGCGCGGGTGCCGGGGTTCGTGCGGGGGATGGTGAAGAAGATCTACGGTGAGTACGCGGCCGACCGGGGCATCGCTGAGATCACGCCGGACGTCATGGACCGGGCGCGGACCGAGCTGGGCCTCGAGGGCATGTAGCGGTGGCGGAGCGGGTCATCGCCGGGCTCAAGGTCCGGATCGACGAATCGCTGTGCGTGGGCTTTGGCGACTGCGTCGAGCGCGCGGCCGGGACATTCCTGCTCAACGGCAACGGGACGGTCGAGTTCGTTGAGCCGCCCGCCGCCAATCGGGAGGCGCTGCTCGAGGCCTGCCGGGCGTGTCCGGTGGACGCGCTGACGGTGGTGGATGGAGCGGGCAAACAGCTGGTGCCCTGAAGTGGGACGGCAGGCAGGGCAGCAGGGCAGGAGGGCAGTCACTTGACACCCCGGCCCTCGAAGCCCATACTCGCCGGGAAACCCGACGGACACGGTCGTAAATCGGCGCTGTGACGATTCCAGCGCCATTCACATAGTGGGACACGCGGCGCTCCCAGCGCGCCGCCTCGGCTCATTCGACTCCGAGGTCTCGCATGTATCGCGAGGTGTTCGTTCCCGTCGATAACTCCCAGCATTCCGACTGGGCGATCGACCGGGCCATCGAAGTCTGTGCCCGCACCGGGGGCCGGATCACCGGCAACCACGTGTACGCCGCCCGGCTGCACGACGTGCGGTTTCGTCAGCTCGAGACCGGCCTGCCCGCCCAGTTCCAGACGCCCGAAGAGATCAAGCGGCAGCGCAAGGTGCACGACAAGCTGATCGAGAAGGGCCTCCAGCTCATCTCCGATTCGTTCCTCGACCAGATCGAGCAGCGCTGCGCGCGCGCCGGTGTGCCGCTGCGCCGTCAGCTGCTCGAGGGGATCAACTATGAGGAAATTGTTAAGGAAGTGAACGGCGGGACGGGCCAGCTCCCCAGCCTGATCGGCTTCGATCCCAACATCGCCTCGCACTACGACGGCGGGGAGCACGTCCGGAGCGACGTGCGCCTGGGCGCGGACGGCCGCATCGTGGCCGAAGACGAGACCGCCGACGAGAAGGTGGCCGGCTCCTCGGGCCGGCAGTACGACCTGCTCGTGATCGGCGCGCACGGCATCGGCCGGCAGCCCTACTCCCAGCTGGGCGGCGTGGTGGCGCGCGTGGCGCGCGGCATCGAGCGGGACCTCCTGCTGGTGCGCGACGACAAGCCGCTCACCGGCGGCAGGATCCTCGTGGCGGTGGACGGCTCGGCGTACAGCTACCGCGCCATGCGCGCGGCGCTCGAGCTGGCGCGCACGTTCGGCGCCAGCCTCCACGTGTGCAGCGCGTTCGACGTCGAGTACCACCACGCCGTGTTCCACAACATCGAGGATGTGTTGTCGGTCACGGCCAAGAAGGTGTTCAAGTTCGAGGAGCAGGAGGAGCTGCACAACAACATCATCGACAAGGGCCTGCTCAAGCTCTGCCAGGCGAACTTGAAGCGCGCGGAAGAAATGGCGCGCGAGTTCCCCGACGTCGCGCTGGTCACCCAGATCCTCATCGGGAAGCCGTTCCAGGTGATCCTCCAGTGGGCGGAGGAGATCCAGCCCTCCCTCATGGTGATCGGCCGGCACGGCGCGCACCGGATCGACGGCACCGACCAGGGCTCCCAGGCCGAGAACCTCCTGCGCCTGGCCCCCTGCAACATCCTGGTGACCGGCACCGTGGGCATCCGGCCGGAAGACATCCCGTGGATCGAGGAAGACGGCGAGACCGGCCTCACGTGGGCGCCGGACGCGGAGGTGCGCATCCTGCGGGTCCCGCCGTTCGCGCAGGGCATCGCGCGGCGCGCGGTGGAGGAGTTCGTGATGGAGCAGGGGGGCGACCTCGTGACGAGCCGCGGGCTCGACGAGGCCATCCGGAAGCTGCTCCCCACCCACATGCAGCTCATCATGGGGATCGGCGACGCCGAGGAGCTGGCGCGGGCCGAGGTGAAGGCCGAAGAGCAGATGGCGAAGACCGTGGTCCTGGGGAGCGACGCCGACCTCGAGCCCGCGGGCCGGTTCGTGGAGGTGAAGTGCCCGGTCACGCACCACGTCTCGACGCGCGAGCGGACGGTGGCGGATCCGCCGGTGTGGACCGGCGAGGCGTTCGACCGGCTCAAGGTGGTGCCGCTCATCGCGCGCCCGCTCGCCCGGAGCACCGTGGAGCGGTTCGCCAAGGCGCACGACCTGTGGCGCATTACGACCGTGGTGATGGACGAGAACAAGCAGGCCATGATCGAGGCCGACGAGTTCGACGCCGAGACCATGATGGGGATGTTCCGCGAGCTGCGCGCCAAGCAGATCCGCGCGGAAGCCGAAGGCGGCGACGCCCTGTCGCCCGAGATGCGGAAGTTCATCGAAGAGGCCAAGGCGTCCGGGGTCACCCGCTGTCCCATCCGGGACATCGAGGCCCAGATGGGCAAGTGCCCGGTGGACTTCAAGACCACGACGCCGGAGGAGGCGAAGGCGGCCGTGGAACGCCTGCTGGCCGACCAGGCGAGCGGAGGCCACTAGCGTGGACGCTTCCTCGGTGGCGCTGCTGGGAGACGCCCAGTCCGAGGCGGCGGGGGCCGACCACGTGCCCCACGTGGTCGCCTGGAACCTCACCCGACGCTGCAACCTCGAGTGCGCCCACTGCTACATCGCCGCCGGTCCCACGGAAACCGCGGCCGACGAGCTGACCACGGCGGAGTGCCTGCGCATTGCCGACGAGATCCTGGCGCTGAATCCCGCGCCCATGTTCATCCTGTCGGGCGGCGAGCCGCTGCTGCGGGACGATCTCGAGACCATCGCGTCCCATGCCTCCGCGCGCGGCGCCACGGTGGTCGTCGGGACCAACGGCACGCTGCTCACCGACGACCGGATCACGCGGCTGCGGGACGCTGGCGTGCAGGGGGTGGCCGTGAGCGTCGAGTCGCTGCGGCCCGCGTACCACGACCGGTTCCGGCACGCGCACGGCTCGCTCCAGGCGACGCTCGACGCGGTGGACCGGCTCGCGCGTCACAAGCTGGACTTCGTGATCCAGACCACGCTCACCCGGGGCAACCGCGACGAGCTGCGGGACCTGGTCGGCTGGGCGGCCGAGCGCGGCGCGGTGGCGTTCAACGCGTACTTCCTGGTCGCGGCGGGACGCGGGGCGCGGCTCACGGACCTCTCGCCAAGCGAGTACGAGAGCGCGCTGACCGAGCTGGTGGACCTGCACGCGCAGCACCTGGGCCGCATGATGGTGCGGGCCAAGTGCGCGCCGCAGTTCATGCGGCTCGTGCACCAGCGCACGCCCGACTCGCCGATGCTCAACTACCGGACGCGCTGTCCCTGCGGCGTGCAGTACTGCCGCGTGACGCCGGACGGCAAGCTCACCGCCTGCCCGTATCTCCCGGAACCCGCTGGCGACCTGCGGACGCAGGCCTTTGCCGAAATCTGGCGGGACTCGCCGCTGTTCGGCGCCCTGCGCAGCGGCGCGCTGTCCGGCCGCTGCGGCCGGTGTGAGTACCGCGGCCTCTGCGGCGGCTGCCGGGCCCGCGCGTTCGGCGCAACGGGCGACTACCTCGCGGAGGACCCGTCGTGCACCTACGAGCCCGATGGCGTGCGCGAGCCCATCGCGGCGGCGCGGCCCGTGACGTACGGGGCCGCGGCCGTCGCCACGATGACGTGGAGCGCCGAGGCGCGGGCGCGCATGGAGCGGGTTCCGTCGTTCGTGCGCGGCGTTGTCATGCGGCGCGTCGAGGATTACGCGCGCGGGCAGGGGCATCACGAGGTGACCGCGGCGCTGCTCGCCGAGGTCCGGGGCGCCATGCCCGTGGACTTCTCGAAGCGCCTCCCCTTCTTCCTGCGCGACGGCAGCGGCCATGACCACTGAGCTGCTGAGCCTCGTCCAGGCGGTCGCCGACACGACCGGGGCGTACGGGCGCTTCCCCGGCATCGGGGCACGCGCGGCGGTGTGGATCGCCGCGCAGGTGCACCTGATGTTCGCGGCCTTCGTGCTCGGCGTGCCGATGTTCGCGGTGATCACCGAGCTGATCGGGATCGTCGGGAAGGACCCGAAGTACGACAAGCTCTCCAAGGAGTTCACGCGCCTGCTCGTGTTCGCCCACAGCGCCACGGCGCTGTGGGGCGCGGTGCTCGTGTTCTTTCTCACGACGCTGTACCCGAGGTTCTGGAGCCACATGGCGCGGATCTTCGGGCTCTCGATGTGGATCTACGTGGGCCTGTTCTTCGTCGAGTCGTTCACACTCTACCTGTACTACTACGGCTGGGACCGCTGGAAGGCGGGCCGGGCCAAGTGGGTGCACTGGGGCCTCGGCCTGCTGCTCAACGGCTGGGGCACGGCGGTGATGTTCATCGCCAACGGGTGGCTCACGTACATGATGTCGCCGCCGTCGGGTGTGACCGCCGAAACACTGCCGGAGTCGGTCGGGACGTGGAACGCCATCGCCAACGCCACATGGATGCCCATCAACATCCACCGGCTCATCGCCAACGCCGTGTTCGGCGGCTCCATCGTGGCCGCCTACGGCGCGTACCGCTTCCTCGCGGCGAAGACCGACGAGGAGCGCGCGCACTACGACTGGATGGGCTACGTCGGGAACTTCATCGCCATCTCGACGTTCATCGTGCTGCCGTTCGCCGGCTACTGGCTGGGCCGCGAGATCTACGAATACAACCAGCAGATGGGCATCACGATGATGGGCGGCTTCATGAGCTGGCTCTGGATCGTGCAGGCCGTGCTCATCGGCGTGCTGTTCCTGGCCGCCAACTACTACCTCTGGCTCGGCATGGGCCGCATCCCCGGGGCGGAACGGTTCGTCCCCTATACCAAGTGGATGCTGCTCCTGCTGGTCGTCTGCTGGATCATCTGGGCAACCCCCCACACAATGATCGCGAGCCGCGAGGAGCTGGCCGCCATGGGCGGGTCGCACCACCCGTTTCTGAACGTGCTGGGCGTGATGAGCGCCAAGAACACCGCCGTGAACCTGATGATCCTCACCACGTTCCTGTCGTTCCTCATGTACCGCCGGGCCAACAAGCGGCCCACGGTGGCGTGGGCGCGCAGCGGGACGATCGTCCAGGGCGTCATGTTCGCGCTGTCGGCCGCGGTCGTGCTGCTCTACGGCGTGTACGGCTACTTCGTCGAAGCCATCGTGCGGATCGGGTTCAGCGTGTACCAGGTGGCGGCCGTGCTGACGTGCATCCTCGGCGTCACCGTCATCGACGTCGCGCTCGGGCGGGGCGCCGAGTCGCGCGGGGCGATCCGCTGGGGGCAGATGCCGGAGCGCTCGCAGTACGCGCTGTTCGTGCTCGCCGTGACGTTCACCTGGCTCATGGGACTCATGGGGTTCGCCCGCAGCGGCATCCGGCAGCACTGGCACGTGTGGGAGGTGCTGCGCGACACCAGCGTGGACGCGGCCACGCCGGCGCTGGGCTTTGCCGCCAACATCATCAGCGTGTGCGTGCTGATCTTCCTCGGTCTCGTGGCGTTCATCTTCTGGCTGGGCGGCCTCGCGGAGCGCGCGACGGCCGGAGCACCGGCGGGGAGGCACTGACCGGCCATGTGGCGCACGAACCTCAAGGTCCTGCTCCTGGCGGTCGCGGTCGTGGGCTTCTACACGATGGTGGCCCATGTCATCCCGCAGCTCGAGTCGGAGGTGCCGGAGTCGCTCACGCTGGGCGGCGATGTGACCCCTGAAGCGCTCGTCGCGGCCGGTGAGCGGGTGTACAACGGCGCGGGCGGCTGCACCGCCTGCCATGGCCTGGGGACCCGGGCGCCCAACATGCTCACCGACCATGCGGGCGAAGGGACGATCGGCGCGCGCTGCGGAGCGCGTGAGGCGGGCAAGGACTGCAAGGCCTACCTGTGGGAGTCGCTCACGCAGCCCGGCGCGTTCGTCGTGGCGGGATTCGAGAACATCATGCCTGACATGCGCCGACAGCTGCCGGAAGACCAGGTCTGGGCGGTGATCGCCTTTCTCCAGTCGCAGGGCGGCGAAGTGACCGTGACGGGCGCGGATCTCGCCTCCGCCACCCCTGCCTCCTCCGCCACCGCTCCCGCCCCTGCCGTTTCCGCCACCACCGACCCTCGCCAGCTGCTCCAGGAGAACGCCTGCCTCGGCTGCCACGCGATTGACGGCGCCGGGCCGCCGATTGGCCCGTCGTTCGACGGCGTCGGACAACGGCTCACGGCCGACGGCATCCGCCGCTCCATTCTCGAACCTGACGCCGAGGTCGCGAAGGGGTTCGAGCAGTTCGCCGGCACGATGCCCAAGACGTTCGGGCAGCAGCTCTCCGGGCAGCAGCTCGAGGCCATCGTCCAGTTCCTGGCGGCGCGGAAATGAGCCGCCTGCGGGAGCTGCTCCGGCATCCGTTCTGGCAGGCGGTCCTGCTCCTCGCCGGCGCCTGGATCGTATTCCGCTACGGCATCGTCTACCTGCCGCCGCTGCTCGGCGTCCGCAGCGCGCCGGTGCCGCAGAGCGTCCTGTTCCAGTACATGATGACCGCCCTCGTGGGCGTGCTCCTGTTCGTGAGCAGCGACGAGGCGCGGTGGCGCCGGTTCAGGGAGCCGATCACCGCGGCGATGGTGGACACCGACAAGCGCTGGCTGCGGGGCGCCCTGCTCGTGGCCGTGCCGGCGCTCGTGGGCGTCACGGCCTACCAGCAGACCCGGCCGCGCGTCTCGGCGCCCATCCAGCTCCGCTCGATCCATCCGGCGCCTCCCGGGGAGATCACGTTCCAAGGCCAGACGATGCGGCTCACCGGCCTCGAGAACCCGCTTCGCAGCCGCGGCTCCATGGAGGACCACCGGCGCGAAGGCCGCCGCGTCTACTACCAGAACTGCCTGCCGTGCCACGGCGACCGGCTGGACGGCGAGGGGCATTTCGGTCACGGGTTCAGCCCCACGCCGCTCTCGTTCAGCGATCCGGGCACTATTGCCCAGCTCACCGAGAGCTTCGTGTTCTGGCGCATCGCCAAGGGCGGCCCCGGCCTGCCGCGCGAGGGCGCGCCATGGAACTCGGCCATGCCCGCGTGGGAGAACTTCCTCACGGAGGACGAGATCTGGTCGGTGATCGTCTTCCTGTACGAGCAGTCCGGCTGGCAGCCAAGGCGCTGGGAAGCGGAGGCGGAGGGGGAGGGCGGCCATGAGTGAGGCGGCGGGCCGGCGGGCGGGCGGGCCGACGGGCCGACGTGGCTCGGCCGCGCAGCGTTCGCGGGTCATGACGCTTGTCGGTGCCCTGATCATCGTGACCGCCGGCCCGCCGGCGCGCCGGCCCGTCGAAGCACAGGAGCCTCCCGGCAAGGTCATCTACGACCGCTGGTGCGCCGGCTGCCACGGCGAGGACGGCGCGGGCCGGGGCGAGGCGGCCGCGTTCATGCTGCCCCCGCCGCGCGACTTCACGCGGGGCGCCTATCAGATCCGCACCACCGCGAGCGGCGAGCTGCCGACCGACGCCGATATCCGGCGCGTGGTGGACGAGGGCATGCCGGGGACCGCCATGCCGGGGTGGCGCGCCCGCCTGAGCGAACAGGAACGCGCCGACGTGGTCGCCTACATCAAGAGCTTCTCGCGCTTCTTCGGCGGCGCGGCGCCGGAACCGCTCTCCCTGGGCCGGGCCCCAGGAGCCTCCGCCGAGGGGATCGAGGAGGGCGCGCGCGTTTACCGGGAGCTCGAGTGCTTCAAGTGCCACGGCAACGCGGGGCGCGGCGACGGCCCGTCGGCCCCAACGCTTACCGACGACTGGGACCACCCTATCCGTGCGGCGAACCTGGCCGAGGGGTGGACCTTCAACGGCGGTGGCGAGGTCGAGCAGATCTACACACGGCTCCGGACGGGCCTCGATGGCACGCCCATGCCGTCGTTCAGCGACGCCGTCGAGGGCGGGGTGATCACCGAGGAGCAGCTCTGGCGCGTCGCCCAGTACGTCCGGAGCCTCTCGCCAAACCGGCCGCCGGTGCGCGAGGTGATCCGCGCGGTGCGCGTCGAGGGAACGCTCCCCTCCGGCCCCGCGGATTCCGCCTGGGGGGCGATCGAGCCGGCGTTCATTCCGCTGGTCGGGCAGATCGTGATCAAGCCGCGCTGGTTCGCGCCACGCGTGGACGGCCTTTGGGTGCGCGCCGCGCACGACGGCACGTCGCTGGCGCTGCTGGTGTCGTGGAGTGATCCCTCGTCGAGCCCGGATTCCGCGTGGCAGGAATGGCTCGACCGGATGGCCGTCGCGATGACGGACGTGGACGGGTCCGTCCCCACGACGCAGGGTCCGGACCGGCTGCATGTCCAGTTCCCGCTCAGGCGTGAAGAGGGAATGGAGCGGCCGTACTTCCTGGGCGGCGACACCCGCCGGCCCACCTATCAGTGGCAGTGGACCAGCGCGCCCGAGACCGTGGCCGAAGGGCGGGCCACCGGCCTCGGTGCGTTCACCCCCGCGGCGGCTGGCGTCACGCACACGGCGGGCTTCGCCGATGGCCAGTGGCGGGTGCAGTTCACGCGCGCGCTGGTGCCGGCGGACACCACCGCCGCGCCGGCGTTCCCCGTGGGCGAAGCGATCCCGATCGCGTTCCTCGCGGCGGACGGCAGCAATGGCGAGGACGCCGCTCGTGCCGCCGTGAGCGCCTGGTACGCGATCTATCTCGACGTGCCGACGCCGGCCGGGGTCTACGCGATCCCGGTGGTGGCGGCATTGCTCACCGCGGGCCTGGGCGGACTGGCGATCGCCCGCGCCCAGCGGCGCACCACCCGAACCTGAGTTGTCTTCTCCACGCTCGATACCGGGAGGCAGGATGCGACGGACATGGATGGCGATGGGACTCGTGCTGACCATTGCGTGCGGCGGCGGTGAGGGAGCCGGAGGCGAGTCGGCAGGCGGCGGCGAGACGCCGGACGCCGGTGCGCAGGCGTCGGTGGCGCCGCTCGGCACCGGCACG
>DAINBS010000032.1:0-15562 GCA_036732805.1 Gemmatimonadales bacterium
ACCGTTAGCCGTTAGCCGTTAGCCGTTAGCCGTTCGCCGTGCCGCGGTGGAAGCGGCCAACAGCTAACGGTTCGATCGTCGAATCAGGTCCGCGGCATGCGACCGCAGGGCGCCGTCGCTCGCATCGCCCAGCATCCGCGCCACTTCCTGCTCCCGCACGGCGCCGTCCAGCCGGTCCACCCGCACGGTGGTCACGTCCCGGTTCACTTGCTTCCGCACGCACAGATGGTGATCGGCGCGGGCCGCGATCGCGGCGAGGTGCGTAACCACCAGCACCTGGCGCGCGCCGGCCACCTGCCTCAGCGCCGCCGCGACCTGCTGGCCCACGTCGCCGCCCACCCCCTGGTCGACTTCGTCAAACACGAGCGTCGGGACCGTGTCGTGGGCGGCGAGCACGACCTTGAAGGCGAGCATGAGGCGGGACAGCTCCCCGCCGCTCGCGACCTGGGCCAACGGGCGGGCGTCGAGCCCGGGGTTCAACTGCACGAGGAACGTGACCTGATCGGCGCCCTCGGGCCCCACCGGCACGTCCCGGAGGTCCACCTGCACCTTGCCCGTGGGCATGCCGAGTCCCGGCAGCAGCCGCGCGACCTCGCGCGCGAGCTTCGCCGCGGCCTTGCGCCGCTTCCCGGAGAGCACGGATGCCGCCCGCTCCAGCACGCCGTCGGCCTCGGCCCGCCGCGCGCGGAGCGTTTCGAGATCGAGCGCGGCGGTGTCGAGCAGATCCAGCTCGGTCCTCGATTCGTCCGCGGTCCGCAGGACGTCGTCGAGCGACGGGCCGTACTTCTGAAGGAGCCGGTACAGGAGATCCCGCCGCCGCTCGACGGCCGCAAGGCGGGCGGGGTCGAGATCGAGGCTCTGCACGTAATCCCGCGCCGCGCGGGCAACCTCGTCCGCCTGCGCGAACGCCCCGTCGAGCAGCTCGCGCCAACCGGCGACCGAGGGATCCAACCGTTCCAACTGGGAGAGCGTCCGGTCGGCCGCGCGGAGGCGTTCCACGGCCCCCTGGTCCTCGTCGTCGAGCAGGGCGCCGAGCTGTCCGGCGAGCCGCAAGACCTCCTCGCCGGCGCCGAGGCGCCGTGCCTCCGCGGCCAGCGCCTCATCCTCGCCGGGTTTGGGGGCGGCGGCCGTGATCTCGTGGACTACATGACGCAGGTAGTCGGCGCGCCGCTGGACGTCGGCGTGGCGGGCCACGAGCGCCGCCTCGGCCTCCCGCGCCTCCCGGGCGGCGGCGTACGCGGCGGCCAAGGTCTCCCGCTCCGGTTCGGCGCCGGCGAACGCGTCCAGAAGGGCGCGCTGGGACGTGGGGCGCAGCAGCGACTGGGTCTCGTGCTGGCCGTGCAGGTCCACCAGCCGCTGACCGATCTGGGCGAGCACCGCGACGGTGGTGGGGCTGCCGTTGGCCCAGGCCCGGTTGGGCCCAGCGGCGCGGATCTCGCGCCGCACCACGAGGCGCCCGTCTTCGAGATCGAGCCCGGCCTCGCGGCACAGCGCCGCGACGTCGGCCGCGTCCGGGCCGCGGAGATCGAACCCCGCCTCCACCACGGCCCGGTCGGCGCCCGGCCGCACCAGGTCCGCGCTGGCGCGCTCGCCGAGCAGGAGCGACAGGGCGTCCACCAGCATGGACTTCCCCGCCCCGGTCTCGCCGGTGAGCACGTTCAGGCCGGGTTCCAGGGAGAACGCCACGTCCGCGATCACCGCCAGATCGCGGACCCGCATGTCCGTCAGCACGCTACCTCGACTCGCGGTCGATCAGGTCGCCCCACTGTAGCTTGCGCCGCATCCGGGTGAAGAACCCTTCTGTTTCGAGCCGGATCAATTGTGCGTCCCACGGGCTGCGGCGGACGATCACGCAGGCGCCGGCATCCAGGGTATCCGCGACCTGGCCGTCGTACGAA
Organism: Gemmatimonadales bacterium; assembly: GCA_036732805.1. Classification (GTDB taxonomy): domain Bacteria; phylum Gemmatimonadota; class Gemmatimonadetes; order Gemmatimonadales; family GWC2-71-9; genus JAOTWJ01. The sequence goes on from DAINBS010000032.1 coordinate 1,899, forward strand.
ACGACGACCTGCTCGTCGCCGACGGGCGTGATCACCTCGATGGTGATCCGGGCCGAGTCGGGTACCACGATGGGCCGGATGGCAAGCGTATGCGGGCAGATGGGGGTGACCACGAACGCGGCGACGTCGGGGACCACCACCGGGCCGCCCGCGCTCAGCGAGTAGGCGGTGGAGCCGGTCGGGGTCGCGACGATGATCCCGTCCGACGCGAACGTGCCGATTTCCTCGTCGTCCACCTGCATCCGGAGCCGGATCACGCGGGCGACGCCGGCCTTGTGGACCACCACGTCGTTGACGGCCACGGCCTGGCGGCGGACCGCGCCGTTCTCGCCCACGATGTCCGCGGCGAGCGCGCGGTGCGGTTCGACCGTGTAGTTCCCGTCCGCGAGCGCCGTCAGGGCCTCGGCGAGCGTCTCCGGGGTTGCCGTGGTGAGGAACCCCACGCGCCCGATCTTGACGCCCAGGACGGGCACCCCGAGCGGACCGACCATGCGCGCCGTGCGCAGCAGTGTGCCGTCGCCGCCGAAACACAGCACCGCGTCGGGCGGCTGGCCGTCGAGGTCGAGCGGAGCCACCGGCGCGGGCCAGAGGCTCGCCAGATCAGGTTCCGTCTGGAGCGCGAAGCCGCGGCGCCGGGCGGCGGTCTGCACCTTGCTCAGCAGGGCGTCGAGCCCCTCGTAGCGCGGGTTGCCCGTGACCCCGATGATCATGCGGGCGAGAGGCTCTCCCGCGCGGCAAGCTCGCGCACCCGCCGGGCGATGCCGGGGGCGTCGAGGCCGGCCCGGGCAAGCTGGGTCGCGCGGGCGGCGTGCTCCCACGTCGTGTCCGGGGCGCCCACGACCCCCACCCGCACGTCCGGCGACACTTCGGCCACGTGGGCCGCAAGCGCGGCGCCGAAGCCGTTCAGGGCCGCGCCGTCCTCCACGGTGACGAGCACGCGATGGTCCTTGCACAGCCCGTCGAGCATCGCGAGGTCCATGGGTTTGAGAAACCGGCAATTGACGACCGTCACGTCGAACCCATCGTCGGCCAGCTGGTCCGCGGCCTCGAGGGCCGGAGCGCACATCACGCCCACCGCGAGAATCGCGCAGTCCCGCCCCTGGCGCAGCACCTCCCACGTCCCGTAGGGCACCGCCGGGATGGCGGCAACCGGCGGCACGGGGCCGGGCACCGCATCCCGCGGATACCGGGTGCAGAACGGCCCGTCCTGGGCGAGCGCGCATCGCAGCAGCCCCACCAGCTCCGCGCCGTTCCGGGGGGCGGTCACCGTCATGTTGGGGACGGCCAGCATGTACGCGATATCGTAGAGGCCCATGTGTGTCTGCCCGTCGGTCCCCACCATCCCCGCGCGGTCCATGCAGAAGATCACGGGCAGCTTCTGGATCGCGACGTCGTGGATCACGCTGTCGTAGGCGCGCTGGAGGAACGTCGAATAGATCGCCACGATGGGGCGGATGCCCTGGGTGGCGAGGCCCGCGGCGAACGTCGTCGCGTGGCCCTCCGCGATCCCCACGTCGAAGAACCGCTCGGGCCAGCGCTGTTCGAAGATGTTAGTGCCGGTTCCGGACGGCATGGCCGCCGTGATGGCAACCAGCTCCGGATGCTCGGCCGCGAGCTCGGTGATGGCCTCGCCGAACACCTTCGTCCACGAGGGCGGGCCGGACTTGGCCGGCTTGAGCACACCCGTCACGGGATCGTACGGGTTCCGCGCGTGGAACTTCTCGCGGTCGGGCTCGTCGAGCGGGAAGCCGCGCCCCTTCTCGGTGAGGACATGGACCAGCCGGGGTCCCCGCAGGTTCTTCACCAGCTCGAACGTGCGGAGCAGCGTGGGGAGGTCGTGCCCGTCAATCGGGCCGAAGTACCGGAACCCCAGCTCCTCGAAGAGCATCCCCGGCGACCAGAGGTTCTTGATGCTCTCCTCCACCGTCTTGGCGAGGTCGATCATCTTCTTGCCGCCCACGATGTGAGAGGCGGCCTCGATGGCGTGCTTCACGCGCTCGCGCACCCGGTTGCCGAACGGGCTCCCGATCACCGAACCCAGGTAGCGGCTCATGGCCCCCACGTTGGGCGCGATGGACATGCCGTTGTCGTTGAGGACGATCACGAAGTCGCAGTCGGCGTGTCCGGCGTTGTTCAGGCCCTCGTACGGGAGCCCGCAGGTCATCGAGCCGTCGCCGATGACCGCGACGACGTGGTAGTCCTCGCCCTTCAGGTCCCGCGCCGCCGCGACGCCGTACGCGGCCGAGATGGCGGTGCCGGCATGCCCCGCCCCGAACACATCGTGGGGGCTTTCCGCGCGCCGCAGGAAGCCCGACAGCCCGCCGTCCTGGCGCAGCGTGGGCAGGCGCTCGTTGCGCCCCGTCAGCACCTTCCAGGGATAGCCCTGGTGTCCCACATCCCACACGATCTTGTCCCGCGGCGACTCGAAGATGTACAGCAGGGCCACGGTCAGCTCCACCACGCCCAGGCCGGCGCCGATGTGCCCGCCCGTCTGGGACACCACGTCGATCAGGCGCTGGCGCACGTCGGCGGCCAGCTCCGGGAGCTGATCCACGCGCAGTCGACGGAGGTCGTCGGGGCCGGTGATGGTGTCGAGCAGGGGCATGCGGGCCGTTCCAGTCGGCGCTACGATCGTCGCTCGACGACGAAGCGCGCGAGGTTTGCGAGAAGAGGGGAATCTAGCCGGGCGTCGCGGAGGCGGTCCATAGCGCGGCCCAAACCGCGGCCGGCCTCGGCGCGCGCGCCCTCCAGGCCAAGCAGGGAAACGTAGGTCGCCTTTCCCTGCACCCGGTCCTTGCCCGCAGTTTTCCCCAGCCGCTCGGAGTCCTCGACGGTGTCGAGCACGTCGTCCACGATCTGGAAGGTGAGGCCGAGCTCCGCGCCGAACGCCCGGAGGGCCCCGCGGGCCCCGCCGTCGAGCCCGGCGGCGATGGCGCCGATCTCGACGCTCGCCGTGAGCAGGGCGCCGGTCTTCATGCGATGGAGGCGCACGAGATCGTCGAGCGACGCCGCATGGCCCGCCGCCTCGAGATCGAGCACCTGGCCCCCGATCATCCCGCCCGCGCCCGCGGCCGCGAACAGCGTCCGGGCAATCTCCCCGGTCGTGCGGGGCGCGAGCCCGAGCGCGGTGCCGCCCCGCCAGACGAACCGCGCCGCCAGCGGCACCATCCGCAGGCCCGCCTCGGTGGCCGTCGCCACGTCGAACGCGCGATGCACGGTGGGGCGGCCGCGCCGGAGATCGTCGTCGTCCATGCACGGCAGATCGTCGTGGACGAGGGAGTACGTGTGGATCACCTCGACCGCGGCGGCCAGCTCCGCCGCGTCGCCCTGGCCGCCGGCGTCACGGTAGACGGCAAGCGTGAGCGCGGGGCGGAGCCGCTTGCCCGGCCCCTCGAGCGCGTAAACGATCGCGTCGCCCACGCGGCCGGGATACGTCCGGCGGATGTCGTCCGCCCGGGCGGAGAAGACCCGGTTGACGGCCTCCCGCGCCTCCGCGAGGAAGCCCGCGGCGTCAGACGTCGGTGTCGGTGAGACCGAGGCTCCCATCGGCTTTCTCGACCACCGTGCGCACGCGCAACTCCGCCTCCTCGAGCAACGCCCGCGCCTCGCGCAGCTCGCGCACCCCCTCTTCGAAGAGGGCCAGCGCCCGGTCGAGGTCCACGTCGTTGCGCTCGAGCTCGCGCACCACGGCCTCGAGGCGTTCGAGCGCCTGGCGGAACGAGGGGCGCTCGGTCATCCGGCCCCTCCGGCAACCCGGGCGGCGACGTCGCCGTCCTGGACGGTGAGCCGGAACCCGGCGCCGGCCGGAAACTCGGCGACCCGCCGCAGCACGTGTCCCGCATCGTCGCGCGCCACCGCGTAGCCGCGCCCCAGCACGCGCAGCGGGCTCAGCGCCTCCAGGCTCGCCGCCGTCCGCTCGACGCGGGTGCGACCCCGCCCCAGTACCGCCGCCATCGCGGCGCCCAGGCGGTCGCCAGTCCGCTCGATCCGCTGGGCGCCGAGCTCCACCCGGCTCAGCAGGCCGATGGTCATCCGGCGGGCGAGCGTGCCCAGACGCTCGCCCTGTTCCTGCCGGTCGGGCACCACGGCCTCCGCCGCCGCCGATGGCGTCGGCGCGCGGACATCCGCCACGAGGTCCGTGAGCGTGATGTCGGTCTCGTGGCCGACGGCGGCCACCGTCGGCACCCGCACCGCGGCCACGGCGCGGGCCACCCGCTCGCTGTTGAAGGTCCAGAGGTCTTCGCGGGAGCCGCCGCCGCGCCCCACGATCACGACGTCGGCATCGACCCGGTTCACCAGCGCGAGCGCGCGCACCAGTTCGGACTCCGCCGTGTCTCCCTGGACGCGTGCAGGCACGAGCACGACCTCCACCGCCGGCCACCGGCGCCGGAGCACGGCCGCGATATCGCGCAGGGCGGCGCCGTCCGGACTCGTGACCACTCCGATCCGCCGGGGGAGGCGTGGGAGGGGGCGCTTGCGGGCGGGATCGAGCAGTCCGTCACGGGCCAGCGCCTCGCGAGCCCGCTCGAGCCGGAGCTGCCAGTCACCCTCGGCGCGGGCCGGGAGGAGCTGGCGGACGGTGAGCCGAAACTCGCCCTTCTCCTCCCACACCGTGGGCTCGGCCAGGGCGAACACCTCGAGACCGTCCTCCGGCACGCGCCGGGTGCGCGCGGCGTCGTCGCGCCACATGACGCACCGCACCTGGGAAGCGCGGTCGCGCAGCCCGAAGTACCAGTGCCCGCTCCGATACGCCTTGAAGCCGACGACCTCGCCGCGCACCCACAGCCGGGGGAACCCCGCCTGCACCAGCTGGCGCGCGCGCTGTGTGACCTGGGAAACCGACCAGGCGCCGTCCGACGGCGACGCCCCGCCGTCGAACAGCGTCAGGACGCCCACTGACGCGCTGCCTGCACCGCGTTGTAGAGGAGCATCGTGATGGTCATGGGCCCCACGCCGCCCGGGACGGGCGTGATGCGTGAGGCAACCGCCGCGGCTTCATCAAAGGCCACGTCACCCACCAGGCGATACCCCTTCTGCGCGGTCTTGTCCTCCACCCGGTTCACGCCGACGTCCACGACCACCGCCCCCGGGCGCACCATGTCGCCGCGCACGAACTCGGGCTTGCCCATCGCGACGATGAGCACGTCCGCCTGCCGCGTCACCTCGCCGATGTTCTTCGTGCGCGAATGGCACACTGTGACCGTGGCGTCGGCCCCCGGTCCCTTGTGCAGCAGCAGGGACGCCATGGGCCGCCCGACGATGTTCGACCGCCCCACGATCACCACGTGCGCCCCGCGCGTGTCCACCCCGGACTTCACCAGCATCTGCTGGACGCCGTACGGCGTCGCCGGCCGGAATCCGGTGGGATCGCCGATGGACACCTTGCCCACGTTCTCGGGATGGAAGCCGTCCACGTCCTTGCCGGGAAGGATGGCGTGCAGCACGCGGGTCTCGTTGATGTGTCCCGGCAGGGGAAGCTGCACCAGCATGCCGTGAATCCCGGGATCGGCGTTCAACCGCGCGATCTCGGCGAGCAGGGCCGCTTCGGTGGTCTCCACCGGCAGGCGGATGGTTTCGCTGTGCATCCCGAGCTGCTCGCAGGCCTTCCCCTTCATGCGGACGTACACCTGGCTCGCCGGGTTCTCGCCCACGAGCACCACCGCAAGCCCGGGAACCACGCCCCGGGCCTGCAGCGCCGCGATCTCGGGCGCGAGCTCCGTCCGCATGGTCTCGGCAATCCGTTTGCCGTCAATCAGCTCAGCGCGCAAAGTCCACCGCCCTGGTCTCTCGAACCACCACGATCTTGATCTGCCCGGGATACTGCAGCTCCTGCTCGATCCGCCGGGCGATCTGTTCCGACAGCTGCTGGGCCTTCGCGTCGTCGAGCACCTCGGGCATCACCACCACCCGCAGCTCGCGGCCCGCCTGGATGGCGTAGCACTTCTCCACGCCCTGGTAGCTGGTCGCGATCGTCTCGAGGTTGGTGAGCCGCTTGACGTACGTCTCGAAGGCCTCGCGCCGGGCGCCCGGCCGCGACCCGCTGATCGCGTCCGCCGCCTGCACGATGACCGAGATCGGGGTCTCGTGCGGCACGTCGTCGTGATGCGCCGCGATGGTGTTGATCACGACGGGGTGCTCCCCGTACTTGGTCGCGACCTCCACGCCCAGCTCGACGTGCGTGCCCTCGTGCGTGTGCGTGAGCACCTTCCCGATGTCGTGCAGGAGCGCGCCCCGCTTGGCGAGCGCCACGTCGAGCTTCAGCTCGGCGGCCATCATGCCGGCGAGCCACGCGACTTCCTTGGAGTGCTGGAGGATGTTCTGGCCGTACGACGTGCGGTACTTCATCCGGCCCACGAGCTTCACCAGCTCCCCGTGCATGCCTTTGACCCCCAGCTCGTACACCGTCTGCTCGCCCACCTCGGCCAGCTCCTTCTCGAGCTGGGTGCGGGCGTTCGTGACGACCTCCTCGATCCGGCCAGGATGGATCCGCCCGTCCGCGATGAGCTGTTCCAGCGCGCGGCGGGCGATCTCCCGCCGGATGGGATCGAAACACGACACGACCACGGTGTCCGGCGTGTCGTCGATGATCACGTCCACGCCGGTGGCGGTCTCGAAGGCGCGGATGTTCCGCCCCTCGCGGCCGATGATGCGGCCCTTCATTTCGTCCGATGGGAGTGCCACGGCCGACACGCTCGACTCCGCGGTGTGCTCCGCGGCGAGCCGTTGGACGGCGAGCGCGATGATCTTCTTCGCCTCCCGGTCCGCCGACCGCTTTGCCTCCTCCTTGATGTCGCGGACGAGGGCGGCCGCATCGGACCGCGCCTCCTCCTCCATGGAGCGCAGCAGCTCCGCCCGGGCTTCCTGCGCCGTCATGCCCGCCATGCCCTCCAGGCGCTTTTGCCGCTCGACCAGGAGACGCCGGGCCTCCTCGTGCGCCACCCGCACCTGCGTGTCCTTTTCCCCCACCGCCTGCTCGCGCTGGGCGAGTCCCCGCTCGCGTTGCTCCAGGGTTTCGAGCTTCCTGTCGACGAGGCCGGTGCGCTCGTCCAGACGCCGCTCGACCCGTTCGATCTCCTCGCGCCGGCCGGCCGTTTCCTGCTCCCACGCCTCCCGGGCCCGGATCAGCTCCTCCTTGCCCGTGAGGATCAGCTGGACCCGCTCGGTCTCCGCCGCCCGGCGCGCCTCGGCAAGGTGGCGCTCGGCGAGCTGCGCCCCGGACCGGCCATCCGCCTCGGCCCTCTTCCGCTCCATCCGCCGGCCCATAAACAGCGACACCGCCCCGGCCACGACTGCGAGGCCCAAGGCGGCGGGAAGCCAGATGAACACCGGCACTTCGGTCATGTCGATCTATCTCCAGGCGGTCGCAGCACCACCAAGCGGCGCGCGCCGCGCCCTCGTATCCGTCACGAGGCCGTCACGAGCTATCTTGCTCTGGGCGGGAAAGTTACGTCTCGTCGCCCGGCGAGGCAAACGCGGCCGTGGACCGGCGCTTTGCCGGCGGAAGCAGGCGGGCCAGCTCGGCCGACAGCCGCTCCAACCGGGCCGCCAGATCCGCCCGCGACGTCCGCTCCTGGAACAGCTCGTCGGCAATCGAGAGGGCCGCGAGCACCGCCGCCTTGTGCGATTCCACGATGGCCCCGGACGAGAGCACCTCCCGCAGCGCCCGATCCACGTGTTCGGCCACGGCCCGGGTGTACTCCTCCGGCCGGTCGGAGCGGAGCGAGAACTCGTCCGACCCGATGCGCACCTTTACGAGGGTGCGCTCGCCGCTCACCGGCCCGGCCCCTCCGAGCCCACCTGCTCTTCGAGGAACTGCAGCCGGGCCAGCAGCTGCTCGACCCGCTCGCGCGCGGTGCGCAGGCGGTGATGCAGCTCCACGTTCTCGTCCTCCAGGTCCGAGATGCGGTCGCGCGCCGCCTCGAGATCCGGGGTGGCCCCGGCATGCGCCCGGCCGGCTTCGGCCTTGAGGGCCCGCCGGCGCCAGGCCGCCACCTCGTCCGTCACCGCACCGATGACGGCCTCGAGGTCGGCCAGCGCACGCAGCTCAGGTCTGTCGTCGTTCGACGCCAAGCTCGCTCCTCAATGCCTTGAGCATCCGGTCCACCACTCCGTCCACTTCCTCGTCCCGCAGCGTCCGCGCGGGATCGCGGAACACGAGCCGCCACGCCACGCTGCGGCCCCCGAGCTCTTTGCCCCGGTACTCGTCGAACACCTGCACGGACTCGAGCGCCGCGCCGCCGTCGCGTCGGATCAGGGCCTCCACCGTCGCTGCCGTGAGCCCGTTCGGGAGCACCAGGGCCAGGTCCCTGTGGGCGGGCGGGAACACGGGCAACGCCGCGTACCGGCGCACCGCGACATCCGCCAGCACGAGATCCAGCTCGAACCCGAACACCGGTGCCGCCCAGCGCGGCGGGTCTGCGTCGAGCGCACCCGCCCACCCGCGCACGGCTCCCTCAGTATCCAGCGCCACCCACCGGTCGCCGTCGGGCCCCACCCGCAATCCCGCCCCCAGCGCCCGCACGGCCTCCTCAAACATACCCTTGGCGTCCCACCGGTCGAGATCGGGAACCGGTCCCGGGACCGACCAATGCGCCGGACCGCGGGCGCCGGTCAGGACCAGGCCCACCCGCTGGCGCTCGTCCGGGATACCAGCGCCGGTCCGGCGGAACACGTGCCCGATCTCGAACAGCCGCACGTCCCGCTGCTGCTGCGACCAGTTGTAGGCCACCGATCGGAGCAATCCTGGCAGGAGCGCCGTGCGGAGGTGCGACTCCTCCGACGACAGCGGGTTGAGCAGCTCCGGCGCGTCGTCGCCGTCGCCCGGACCCATGGTCAGCGTCCGCGCCTCATGGCAGCCAAGAGTGGTGAGCAGCCGCCGCACGCGGGCCGCCACTACCTCCGACGGCGCACCGGGCACCATCGTTGGGCGGTACGGCCGCAGCTCGACCGGGAAGGCGTCGTATCCGCGGAGCCTCGCGACCTCCTCGATGAGGTCCACCTCGCGGAGCACGTCGGGACGCCACCCCGGGACCTGGACCGCCAGGCGATCGTCCTTGGGCGCCACCGTAAAGCCAACCGACGTGAGCAGCTTCTCGATGTCGGACTGAGGGACGGCAACGCCGAGCAGGTGGGCCACACGGGCCGGCCGCAGGAACACGGTGCGCGGCTGCACCGGCTCCGGCCACAGGTCCAGCGCCGCCTCGGTCTCGGTCCCGCCGGCCACGGCAATGATCAGCTCGATGGCCCGGCGGGCGGAGCCGGACAGCCCCTGAAGATCGGTGCCGCGCTCGAACCGGTACGACGCGTCGGTGGAGAGCCTGAGCGCTGACCGCGCCCGGCGCACGCGCCGTGGGTCGAAGTAGGCGCACTCGAGCAGGATGTTGGCGGTGTGCTCGGAGACCTCCGAGTTGGCCCCTCCCATGACGCCGGCGACCGCGATCGGCCCAGCGGCGTCGCAGATCATCGTCATCTCGGGCGTGAGGGCCCGGTCCTCGCCGTCGAGCGTGGTAAGCCGCTCGCCGGCCGCGGCGCGCCGAATGACCACGCGCCTGCCCCGCAGGTTCGCGAGGTCGAAGGCGTGCATGGGCTGGTTCAGCTCGTGCAGTGCGTAATTCGTGGCGTCCACGACGTTGTTGATGGGCCGCGCGCCGACCGAGCGGAGCCGGGCCTGGAGCCACTCGGGCGAAGGACCCACCTTCACGCCCCGGATGACCGCGGCGAGGTAGCGCGGGCACCCCTCGGCGTCCTCGATCGCCACATCGATCCCACCCACCGTGCCCCGTGCACTGGCGCGCCGCGGGGCCAGGACCGTGGGAGCGCCGGGGAACGTCGGCAGCCGCACCGTCGCGCCCAGCCGGGCCGCAAGCTCGCGGGCAACGCCGCGCTGCGACAGCAAGTCGGGACGGTTGGGCGTGATGTCCAGCTCGAGGCGCGTGTCGGCCAGGGGCATCACGTCGAGCAGACGGGTGCCCGGCACGGCATCGGTGTGCAGCTCGAGGATGCCCTGATGCTCCGTGCCCAGGTCCAGCTCGCGCGCCGAGCAGAGCATCCCGTTCGAGAACACGCCGCGGATCTTGCGGCGGTTGAGCGTGAGCCCGCCCGGCAGCGTCGCCCCCACAGGCGCGAACGGGTACTTGCGGCCCGCGCGCACGTTCGGCGCGCCGCAGACCACTTCCACCGGCGGGCCGCCCGCGTTCACGACGCACAGCGACAGGCGGTCGGCGTTGGGGTGCGGCTGCACTTCCTCCACGAGCGCCACCACGACATCGCCCAGGTCCTGGTGGATTGGCTCCACCGCATCCACCGCGGCGCCGAGCATGGTGAGCTGCTCCGCGGTGGTGGCGGGATCCAGCCGCCGGTCCAGCAGGTCGCCGATCCAGTTCAGCGAGGCGAGCATGGTAGCCTACTCCACGAACTGCGCGAGGAAGCGCACGTCGTTCTGGTAGAGCATGCGGATGTCGGGAATGCCGTGGCGCACCATGGCGATCCGGCCGGGCCCCATGCCAAACGCGTACCCGGTGTACCGCTCGGGATCTACCCCGCAGGCCTCGAACACGGCGGGGTGCACCATCCCCGCCCCCATGATCTCCATCCACCCCGTCTGCTTGCAGGTGGAGCAGCCGCTCCCGCGGCAGATCTGGCAACGCACGTCCACCTCCGCCGACGGTTCGGTGAACGGGAAGAACGACGGCCGAAACCGGACCGGCGTGCCGGCCGAGAAGAAGCGGCGCACGAAAGCGTCGATGCCCGCCTTGAAGTCCACGAAGCTCACGCCTTCGTCCACCACGAGGCCTTCGATCTGCTCGAAGACGGGCGCGTGCGACGGGTCCCATGGATCCCGGCGATAGCAGAGCCCCGGCACCACGACCCGGATGGGCGGCGGGTACCCCTCCATCACCCGCGCCTGCACGGGCGACGTGTGGGTCCGCAGCACGACGCCCGGCGCGAGGTAGAACGTGTCGTGCATGTCCGCGGCCGGGTGGTCGAGCGGGATGTTGAGCTTGGTGAAGTTGTAGGCCTCGGTCTCGGCCTCCGGGCCCACCACCCGGGCAAAGCCCAGCTCGCGGAAGATCTCGCAGATCTCGTCCACGGTGCGCGAAACGGGATGCACCGCGCCCCGCCAGCGGGAACGACCCGGCATGGTGAGGTCGTCGCCCGCGCCGCGGGCGCCGGCCGCGAGCTCGGCTTCCCGGGCTCCGAGGGCGGCTTCGACCTGCTGCTTGATCTGGTTGGCGCGCTGTCCCACGACCCGACGCTCGTCGGGCGGCAAGGTGGGCAGGGCGCGCAGAACCGCGGTGAGCGCCCCGGCCTTGCGGCCGAGGAGCCCGGTCTTCAGGTCATCGAGCTGGCGGGCGTCCGCCTGCGGTATGTCGCCGATCCGGGCGACGATGGCCGCCAGCTGCTCGTCGAGCGTTGCCGGCGCCATGACAGGGTCCGGGGTAGGCCTACTGGCCCTGTTTGGCGACGACGGCCAACTCCCCGAACGCCGCCGGATCGTGGACGGCGAGATCCGCGAGCACCTTGCGGTTGATCTCGACGCCCGCCCGCTTCAGGCCGGACATGAACTGGTTGTACGACAGGTCGTGCAACCGCGCCGCGGCGTTGATCCGCACGATCCACAACCGGCGGAAGTCCCGCTTCTTGGTGCGGCGGTCACGGTACGCGTAGCGCAGCGCTCGTTCCGCCGTTTCCTTGGCGGTCTTGTAGAGCTTGCTCCGCGCGCCGCGCGCCCCCTTGGCCGCGTGGAGCACCTTGTTGCGCCGCTTGAGCCGCGCCGTCGTGGTCTTGACTCGTGGCATGCCGTCCCCCGCTCAGGAGCCGAGGAGCCGCTTGATCCGGCCCTCGTCCGCCTTTGTCAGCATCGTCGCCTGCCGCAGCCGCCGCTTCCGCTTCGGGTGCTTCTTGGTCAGGATGTGGCTCTTGAAGGCCCGAAACCGCTTGACCTTCCCCGTGCCCGTGACCTTGAAGCGCTTCCGGGCCGCGCTCTTCGTTTTCTGCTTCGGCATATCGCTGTCCTGCGTATTGAGTGATGGAGGGATGGAGTGATGGAGTGATGGAGGGATGAAGTCATCGAGCAGTCGATCAGTGTCTATCCCGCTATCCCTCTATCGCTCTATCCCTCTACTTCGGTGCGATCACCATCGTCATGTTCCGGCCCTCGAGCTTGGGGTCGGATTCCACCTTCGCGAGGTCCTTCACCTCCTCGAAGACCCGGTAGAGCACGTCGCGACCCAGCTCGGGATGCGTCACCTGCCGCCCCCGGAACATCATCGTCAGCTTCACCTTGTTGCCCTCTTCGAGGAACTGCCGCGCGTGCCGCGTCTTGAAGTCGAAGTCGTGGTCGTCGATGCCCGGCCGGTACTTCACTTCCTTGATCTGGATCACGTGCTGCTTCTTCTTGGCGGCGCGTGCTGCCTTGGCCTGCTCGAACTTGTACTTGCCCCAGTCCATCACCTTCACGACCGGGGGCCGCGCCAGGGGCGCGACCTCCACCAGATCCAGCTCCCGCTCCGCCGCGAGCTTGAATGCCTCATCAAGCGCCACGATTCCGACCTGCGATCCGTCCGCATCAACCAGACGAACCGGGCTGATGCGGATCATCCGGTTCACCCGGACGCGCTGCTCACGCTGTTCCAGCGGTTGATTTGGTGCCGGCAGTGCTTCCTCCTCTGCGAGTGCGACGCAACAAAAAACGGATTCCACCCCTCATGGAATCCGTCGCCCCCGGCCCGCACGCGGCCGGGGAATCTCGGGACCCTGAACGCACACCGCCAGGCGGTGGCAGGAGGGTGAAGCGCTAACGCGCTTGCTTGCTTTAAGTTGCGGTGAAGCTAGACCCGCCCCGAGGCCGTGTCAAGCGCGCGGAACTCCACCCCCTTCGCGCCCCGCGCCAGGCGACCGACTCCCGGCCCTGGTTCGTGCTCGAAGATGAGCAGCCAGCCCTCCGCCTCCGCGTGCGCGAGCAGCCGCCGCTTGGTCTCCAGGGTCACCAACGGCTCGAGGTCATAGCCCATGATCCACGGCAGAGGCAGATGCGCCACGGTGGGGATCAGGTCGCCGATGAAGCAGGCGGTCTCGCCGGCGCTCTCGATCAGCACGGACTGGTGGAAGGGCACGTGACCCGGGGTCGGCAGAACCCGGATTCCGGGCAGGATCTCGGCCTCGCCCTCCACCAGGCGCCATCGGTTCCGCGCGGCCACCGGCTCGAAGTTGGGCGGGAAATAGCTCGCGCGGGTCCGCTCGTTGGCGTCCCGGGCGAACGCGAGTTCGCCTTTCTGGACCACGTAGGTCGCCTCTGGGAAGGCGAGGTGGACCGGCGCATCCTCCGATCCTGCGGCCCCGACAACCGTGTTTCCACCTGCATGGTCGAAGTGGAGATGAGTGTTGATAATGTACTTTATATCAAGTGCCGTAAACCCTGTATTTACAATAGAATCCTCCAGTAGCGTCGGACAGCACTCGCTCGAGTTCTCCACAGCGTAGATGTCCTTGAACTTCGCGTCTTCCTTGTTTCCCACACCGGTATCCACAAGCACGAGACCGTCGTCGTGCTCGATCAACAGCCCGGCGCGTTGCCGCAGAAAGCCGATCAAATCCTCGGTCTTCAGCACGCCCAATAACGGCTCGAACGCCACCACCAGTTCTGTTCGCGAGATATCGGCCGG
>DAINBS010000033.1:0-14926 GCA_036732805.1 Gemmatimonadales bacterium
TGAGCGGCGTGTTCGTGACGACGATCCGGCGGAGGGCTTCCACGGAACGCTGGGCGACCTGGTCGACGATCCGGATCGAGATGGCGTAGTCGGCGAGCGGGGCGTCGTCGAGGTCCACCATGAGATACTCGACCTGGCTGCCGCCGGGGGCCACGGGCGCGTCCCGGTCGTACGCCAGGGCGACCTGCTCGTCGCCCTGGGCGGACAAGCCCATGGCGTCGCCGAGGCCGCCAAAGATCCGGGCCGCGAAACCGCGGCGCTCGACAGTGAGGACGGTGAAGCGGACCTCGACGGTGTAGCGCGCGATCCCGAGGCTGTCGGGGGTGAGGTTGTAGATCTCCCACAGCAGTCCCACAGGATCGTCGGGGCGGAACCGTCCGGCGCTGGGCTGCAGGAAGAAGTCCGTCCACCGGGTGAACGTCGAATCGCGAGGCGCCACGCGGTCCGCCACCAGCACGTCGGAAATCATGAGCGAATCGGGGCCGTAGCCGCGCACGGCGAGGGAGGACGTGCTGCGCGCGGCGCGGCCGATGCCGGGCAGCCGCGCCTCGACCCGCAGCAGATACTCGCTGGGCTGCATTTCGAACCGGAAGCTGCGGCGCTCCACCTGGAGCGAGTCGCCGGTACGGATCACGTCCGTCCGTCGGTCGCGCTGGACGTCGCGCATGTGGCCGTCCCGGACCAGCGCCGCGCTCTCGAGTTCCGTCTCCTCGACCGTCGCGCCCCTCGTCATCCGGCCGATGGGCATGAAGGCGTACACGCCCAGCTCCGTGCTGGCGGTACCCTCTCCCCGGAACTGGGCGAACTGGACCAGGATCGTGTCCATGGCCGCCACCGCGGGGACGTTGTCGAACCGGACGGGGAACAGCTCCCGCACCTCGCCGTAGAACGTGCGGAAGTCGCCGGCGAACGTCGTGCGATTGAACCCCGGCGTCATGGAGAACATGAAGCGGAGCTGGGACGCGGGGTATACCCACACGATCGTATTCCGCTCCCCTTCGAGGCTCGTGAGGGCATCGGACTGGTCTTGCGCGCCGCGCCCGAACGACGCCCAGATCTCGGGCGGCCCCCAGCGCAGGAACACGCTGCCGCGATCGGTTGCGTAGCCCGGGGCGCCGCGGAACGGGTCGCCCCACCGGTGGATCACGTAGGTGAGCCGGGTGAAGAACTCGAGCTGGACCTCGTTCACGTCGGTGAGGTAGAGCGGCTGGCTCACCGCCCAGTAGAGGCGCTCGATCTCCGCCTGCTGGGCCGGGGTCATCTCGGCGAAGCGGGCCTCGTCCACCGCCTTGAGCAGGAAGGCGAGGTTGCGGTAGGGAGCGGCGTCGGCGGGCGTCATCCGCTGCAACGCCGTGTCGAAGGCGGGACGTGCCTCCTCCCATCGGCCCTCGCGGACCAGCACCATGCCGAGCATGGCCCACGCGGCCCCCCGGTCGGGCGCGGCGCGCACGGTCTGCTGGCCCAGGTCCACGGCTTCCGCGCCGCGGCCTTCCTCGAGCAGCAGCACCGCCAGCAGTCCCGCGGCGCGCGGATGGCGCGGGTCGGCGGCGAGCGCTGCGCGAAGGTGCGCCTCGGCCGCCTGCCGATCGGCCCCGCCGGGGTCGCCGCCCATGGGCCGGACGCGGGTCTCGAAGAAGTTCTCGACGTCCTTCCATTCGTTGAGCATCGCGTACGCATCGACCGTCCGCGCGTCGCCGAAGAACTGGTACCGATGCGCGAGCTGCTCGTAGCGCTCCCAGTCCATGACGGCGGCCCGGTACTCGATGTCGGCGCGGTCCCCGGAGCCGTGCGCCCGCGCAAGCTCCACCGCCCGGTCCATCAGGGAGCCGGCCCGGCCCCGCTCGAACACCAGCGTCTCCAACCGGGCGATTTCCACCAGGCCCATCACGTACCGGGCGCTGTCGGGCTCGAGCTCGCTCGCGCGCTGGAAGTGGCGCTGCGCCCGCTCGCGGTCGGTGTTCGTTTCCGCTCCCGCGTAGTAGCGCAGGAGCAGCAGGTGCCCCGCGCGGAACCGCGCCTCCGCGCTCTCCGGCGGGCCCACCGCCAGCGCCTCGCACTCCGTGATCGCGGCCGCAGTGTCGGCCCGCGCCATGAGGCTGTCGCCGCACGCCGTCTGCGCGGCGGCGGACGATACGAGGGCAACGGACGCGAGGCACGCGGCGGCGGACGGGACGAGGATGCGCATGGGTCGGAAAGGTAGCAGACTCACCGGAAAGTGTCGTACTCCGGCCGGCGGGCGGGCGGGTCGCGCAGCACGAGGAAAGTGCGCTCGCTCACGGCCACGGCGCCCGTGCCGCGGTCGCCCACGGTGACCGACACGGTGTAGCGTCCTTCGGGAGCATCCCGCAACTCCACCTCGACGTGCTCGGTCACGACGCCCTCCGGACCCACGGCGGCGCCGCGGGACCAGTTGAGCGACACGCGATCGTCCCCCACCGCCGACAGTCCGGTGGCGTCGGCCACTCCGCCCACGATCCGGGCGAAGAGCGCGCGTCGCTCGATGGCCTCCACGGTGATCCGCAGCTCCACGTCATACCGGGCCATCCCGGAGGAATCGGCGTCGAGGTTGTAGATCTCCCAGAGGAATCCGACCGTGCTGCCCGGCAGGAACCGCCCGCCATTCGGCTGGATCAGGTAGTCGGTCCAGCGGGAGGCCAGGGAATCGCGCGGCGCGATGCGGTTGGCCGCGAGCACGTCCGAGAGGGCGAGCCCGGCGGCCGGAAACCGCCGGACGTCGAGGATCTCGACGCCCCGGGCCCCGCGGTCGAGCGCGGGGACATGGGCTTCCGAGCGCAGCAGATACCGTCCGGGGGCCAGCGCCAGGCGCCAACTGCGGTGGATCACGCCGTCCGGTCCGGCGTCCTGGACCAGCTCGCCGCGCCGGTCACCCTGCAGCTCCCGCCCAAGGCTGTCCGTCACGATGGCGCCGGTGGCGACCTGCA
This sequence comes from Gemmatimonadales bacterium, assembly GCA_036732805.1. Taxonomy (GTDB): domain Bacteria; phylum Gemmatimonadota; class Gemmatimonadetes; order Gemmatimonadales; family GWC2-71-9; genus JAOTWJ01. The sequence goes on from DAINBS010000033.1 coordinate 2,943, forward strand.
TGTCGGTGATGCCCGCCGCGCCGGTGAGCCGGGTGAGCGGGATCGCGCCGAAGACCGCGATGGCGGCCGTGTCGCCGCGGCCGCGGAACCGGGAGACCTGCACCAGGATCGTATCGAGATCGCGGAACAGCGGGATGTTGTCGAACCGCGCCGGGCTCTCCTCCCGCGCCACGCGCAGGACCTCGCGCGAGTCACCGGCAAACCGCGCGCGCGTGTATCCCGGGGTCAGGTTGAACTGGAACCGGTAGTGCGGGCGGAGATAGACCCAGGTGATGAAGCTGCGGTCGAAGATGAGCCAGTGGTCCGGCGGGCCATAGGCGACGTAGACGGTCCCGATGTCCGTCTCGTACCCCCGGAACCTCAGCCATCGATCGGTCCACCGGTGGTCGGCATAGGCGATGCGCGCGTAGAACTCCGACTGTACCTCGTTGACCCCGGACAGGACGAGCGGACGGGCCGCCTGCCAGTACAGCGAGTCGAGCCGCGCGCGCCCCGCCGCCTCCATCTGCTCCCACCGGATGCGGTCGGCCCGCCGCATGATCTGCCCGAGGTCTTCGTACGGCGCCCGCTCGGCCGGCGTCATCCGTGCGAACGCCGTTGCGAACGCCGTCGCGGCGTCCGTCCATCGGCCGTCGCGCGCACAGGCGAGACCCAGGATGGCCCAGGCCCGGCCGCTGTCCGGTACGGCGCCGACCAGCCGGCGCGCGACCGGCACGGCTTCCGGCCACCGGTGGGTCTCGCCGAGCAGCACGACGAGCAGCCCGGCCGCGCTCACGTCGCCGGGCCGCGCGCGGAGAACCTGCCAGAGGGCTCCCTCCGCGCTCACGATGCTCTCCCCGTCCACGGGGACCTGTCGCACCCCGTGATCGAGGAACTCCTCCCAGTACTTCCACTCCGAGAAGAGGCCAGGGGTCACGGTGCCCTCGCCGACATCGGCGGCCGTGTGTCGGCGCCCGAAGTGCTCGTACCGTTCCCACTCGAGGCGGGCCAGCCGGTACCCCACCTCCGCCGTCATGGAGTCGGTGGGCGACGCCTCCACCAGGTCCGCGGCCCGCCTGAGGAGGCCCGGCACCTGCCGGCGGATGGTCATGAGATCGTCGGTCCGGTACAGATCGGCGAGGCTCAACCAGTACTTGGCGCTGTCGGGCTGGAAGCGGGTGGCGTACTTGAAGTGCTCTTCCGCCGTGCGCCGCGGGGCGCTGACCCTGGCGCCGGGGACGTGCCGGGATAAGTGGAGCAGCCCCGCCAGCCACTGGGCCTCAGCGTTGCGCTGATCCCGCTTGAGGAGGACCTCGACCGCGGTGATGGCGCCCGCCGTGTCGCCGCCGGCGGCAAGTCGTCGCACGTCGTCCAGCGTCTGCGCGGCGAGCGCCGCGGGTGCGAGGACGACGACGCACAGGGCCCACGGGCGGAGCATCATCAGCCTGCTATACCCTCCGGGCCCCGGACCGGTTCTGCGGCGCGGCTGCCGGCCTACTCGAACAGGGCCTGCTGCGAGCCGGCGGGCGGCGTGAATCCAAAGTGGCGGAAGGCGATGGGCGTGGCCTGCCGGCCACGCGGCGTGCGGTGGAGGAAGCCCTGCTGGATCAGGAACGGTTCGTACACTTCCTCGATCGTGCCCGCGTCCTCGCCGACGGCCACCGCGATCGTGTTGAGGCCCACCGGCCCGCCGCCGAACTTCTCGATGATCACGGTGAGGATGCGGGCATCCATGTCGTCGAGGCCGTACTCGTCCACGTTGAGACGGGCGAGGGCGGCCTCCGCCACGGCGTGCGTGATCACCCCCTCGGCCTTCACCTGTGCATAGTCCCGCACGCGGCGCAGCAGCCGGTTCGCGACGCGCGGCGTTCCCCGGCTGCGGCGCGCGATCTCGAGCGCGCCCTCGGGCTCCACCGCCACGGCCAGGATGCCCGCCGACCGCCGCACGATGGCGGTCAGGTCCTCGACGGGATAGAACCCCAGCCGCTCCACCACGCCGAACCGGGCCCGCATGGGGGGCGTCAGCATGCCGTACCGCGTGGACGCGCCGATCAGGGTAAACGGCTCGAGCCCCATCGGAATGGTCTGCGCGTTCGGGCCGTCCGCGATCCGCACGTCGACCCGGAAGTCCTCCATCGCGGGATAGAGGAACTCCTCGAGCTGCGGGCGGAGCCGGTGGATTTCGTCCACGAACAGGATGTCGCCCCGCTGGAGGGTCGTCAGCATTCCCACGAGGTCGCCCGATCGCTCGAGCACGGGCCCGCTGGTGGTCCGGATGTTCACGCCCATCTCGCGGGCGATGAGGATGGCGAGGGTGGTCTTGCCCAGTCCGGGCGGCCCGAAAAAGAGCGTGTGGTCCAGCGGCTCCTGACGCTGCTTGGCCGCGTCGATCGCGATCTGGAGGCTCTCCTTCACCTGGGCCTGCCCCACGAACTCGTCCAGCCGTGACGGCCGCAGCGACGTGTCCGCGGCCGTCTCCTCGGGAAGAGGATCGGGGGTCGTGATCTCGCGCGAGGTCACCGTTGCGCCGTGGCTTCCCAGAAGATGAGTCGGGGCGTGGGGCGCAGGTCGTGCCGCGTGTGGCAGGTCACGCAGCGGTCCTTCGCCGTCGTCTGCTCAGAGGGCACCAGCTTGCGATTGGTCGCCCCGCACTTCGTGCACTTCCATTCCGCGGTCGTCATGCGCGTCTCATCAGGGTGTGGAGGGCACGGCGGATGATCTCGGCGGTGCCAGCGGCCCCGCCGTCGGCCAGCACGGCCCGCACCGCGCGGTCCGCGTCGGCCGCGCCGTAGCCCAGATTGACCAGTGCCTGCACCGCCTCGTCCGCCACCGGCGCGCGGGCCGGCGCCTCTCCAGGAGGAGTAAGGTCGCCGAGCCGGTCCTTCAACTCCAGGACGATGCGCTCGGCGGTCTTCCGGCCGATGCCGGGCACCGTGCACAGCGCGGCCAGGTCGCCGCCGCGCAGGGCCTGCACCACCCGGGCGCCGCCGAGTGACGACAGGAGGGCCAGCGCGAGGCGGGGGCCCACCCCGGACGCGCCGAGCAGGCGCTGGAACACGCCGCGCTCGTGCTCCCGGTCGAAGCCGTAGAGTGCCCACCCGTCCTCCCGCACCACCAGCACCGTGTGCAGCCGGACGGGCACGCCCTCGCCGGGCAGCCGCTCCAGGACGCCGAGGGGGACGGCAAGCTCGTAGCTCACGCCGGACGCCGTCTCGACGATGACTCGGTCGCCGTGGCGCGCGGTGAGGGTCCCCTGGACGCCGGCGATCATCGGCGCCGCCGGGTGAGGAGACAGGCGAGGGCGATGGCCACCCCGTCCGCCGCGTCCGCGGGCTCGGGCGGCCGGCGAAGGTGCAGCAGCTGCTGCACCATGAAGCCGATCTGCGCCTTCGTGGCGCGGCCGCGCCCCACCACGGCCTTCTTGACCGCCGCCGGGGACAGCTCCTCCACGGGCACGCCGGCCTCGGCGGCCGCGAGCAGCAGGACGCCGCGCGCGTGGCTCAGCACGAGACTCGTTCGCACGTTCTTGGCGTAGAAGATGCCCTCGATGGCCACGAGGTCGGGACGATGCTGCGCCACCAGCTCCCGCATGCCCGCGTGCAGGGTCACGAGTCGGTCGCCCAGTGCCGAGCCGGATTCCGTCCGCAGGACGCCGCACTCGAGGAGGCGTCCGGGCCGACCCGCGTCAGCCTCGACCACACCGTAACCAGTTATCGCGGTGCCGGGATCGACGCCCAGCACGCGCGGACTCACTCGCCGACCGCCGCGAGCGTCTCGGCGTCGATGTCGAAGTTGCTGAAGACCTTCGAGACGTCGTCGTGCTCCTCGATCGCCTCCATGAGCCTGAGCAGGCGCTCGGCGTCTGCCCCCTCGACCTTGACGGAGTTCGTCGGGATCATCGCGATCTCCGGGTCCTGGGGCGCGAGGCCCTTGGCGCGGAGCGCGTCCGCGACATGGTGCAGGCGTGCCGGCTCGGTGGTGATCACGTACAGGTCACCATCCGTGCGCATGTCATCGGCGCCGGCCTCGAGCGCGGCCTCCAGGGCGGCGTCCTCGGCACAGCGGGCCGCGTCGAGCGTCATCAGTCCCTTCTTCTCGAACATCCACGCCACCGCGTTGGGCCCGCCCAGGTTGCCGCCGTTGCGGGTGAACAGGTGGCGGATCTCGGCCACGGTGCGGTTCGGGTTGTCGGTGGTGACCTGGACCATGATCGCGGCCCCGCCCGGTCCGAAGCCCTCGTACATCGCTTCCTCGTAATTCACGCCCTCGAGTTCGCCCGTGCCCTTCTTGATGGCCCGGTCGATGTTGTCGTTGGGCATGTTGCCCGCCTTGGCGGCGTCGATCGCGGTGCGCAGGCGCGCATTCCCGGCGGGGTCACCGCCGCCCTGGCGCGCGGCGATCGTGATCTCCTTGATCAGCTTCGTGAAGGCGGCGCCCCGCTTGGCGTCCGCGGCAGCCTTCTTGTGCTTGATCTGCTTCCACTTGCTGTGACCTGCCATGCCGCTAACTCCGTGTCCAATCAAGAGATGGAACTTTGCTCAGTCTACAAATATAGGTGTCCCCCGCGTGGCCGGCGAGGTAGCGCTTCCGGTGACCCACGCAGTCCGCTACCGTTCGGCCCATGCGTAATCTCCTTTTCGCGGGCACCGTCGCGTTGCTGCTCGTCGCGTGCACCGACCGCCCGCCGGCGGAACAGGCCGCGGAACAGCCGGTGGATGGAGGCGAGCCTTCGCGCGAAATGTTCGCCGGACTCCCCGTGTTCCCGGGCTCCCGGCTGGTCTCCGGCTCCGCGACGGTGGCGGAGGCGCTGGTGAACGTCCCGGTCTCGGCCGATTCCGTGGCCCGGTACTATCGGCAGGCCCTGGCCGACCGGGAGTGGACCATCCGTGGCGACGCGACGGAGGTGGACGGCACGGTGACCCTGCACGCCGGATCCCGCGACGGCCGCCCCATCTGGATCCGTATTCACCCGATCGCTCCCGATAGCTGCGAGGTGTCGTTCATCGCCACCGCGCCCACCGACACGGCGAGCCGCTGACCGAGCACCATTCGGGCATGCAGGCGGCATCCGGGCGGGTCCTCGCCGCGTTCGTGGTGCTGTGCATCGTCTGGGGCTCGACGTACCTCGCCATCCGCATCGGAGTCGCGGAGCTGCCACCGGCGCTCTTCGCGGGCGTCCGGTTCCTGATCGCGGGCGGGATCCTCCTCGGGGCGGCGCGTTTGCTCGGCCGTCGCCTGCCGACCCGGCGCTGCGACTGGACCACGAATCTCGTCGTGGGCTTCCTGCTCCTCTTCTGCGGCAACGGGCTCGTGGTCTGGGCCGAGCAGTTCACGCCGTCCGGGGTCGCCGCGATCTTCGTGGTGACGGTGACACTCTGGCTTGCCCTGTTCGACGCCGTCATACCCGGCAGCGTTTCCCGACCCACCTGGCGTCAGGTGACGGGACTGCTGGTGGGCTTCGGGGGGACGCTCCTGCTCGTGGACGAGCCGGGGGCGCTGCGCGACGCCGACTGGCGGGGGCCGCTGGCGCTCACCGTGGCCTCGGCGGCCTGGGCCCTGGGTTCGGTGTACTCGGCGCGCCGCCCCACCGAGTCGGGCCCCGAGGTGAACTCGGCCCTCCAGATGCTCACGGGTGGCGTGGTGCTCACGCTCGTCGGGTCGTCGCTCGGCGAGTGGCACGCCGTGCACCTGTCCGCCCGCGGCCTTGGTGCCCTCGCGTACCTCGTCGTGTTCGGGTCGCTGGTCGGCTACAGCTGCTACGTCTACGTGCTGCGGCACATGGCGCCGACCGTGGCGGGGACGTACTCGTATGTGAACACGGTGGTGGCGGTGCTGCTGGGCTGGCTGATTCTCGCGGAGCCCATCACCGGGCGCACCGCGCTCGCGATGTCGATCGTGCTCGGCTCGGTGGCCTGGGTGCGACACGCGTCAACCAAGTCTGCCAGGGCCTGAAGGGCACTCACGGCGGCAGCAGCGGCACAGCCGGCAGAGGCTCCGTGGACCTCCTGCCTTCCCTGCCCGTCGCGAAACCTCGACGCCGGCCTCACGTACGGCAGGGCATCTTCCTCCTCCCGAGCCCAGCCATGCGTCCCGGATTCACTCGCACCATTCGGGCGGTCCTCTCGGGGACCGTCATCGCCGCCACCGCCGTCGGGTCCGCCCGGGCGCAGTGCGACACGTCCGGGCCTGCGGGCCGCGGACCCTGGCGCCAGTACGCCACACCGGAAGAGGCCGGGTTCTCCGCCAAGGTGCTGGAACAGGGGCGTGAGCGGGCCGACAGTGTCCAGTCCGCCGCCGTGATGGCTGTGTACCGGGGCGCGGTCCTCGTCGCCTGGGGTGACGTCGAGCGGGAACTCGAACTGCACTCGGTGCGCAAGAGCCTGCTCAGCGCCCTCATGGGTCTGTTGGTGCAGTCCGGCGGGATCGACCTCGACGCGACGCTCGCGTCGCTCGGCGTGGACGACATCCAGCCGCTCACCGCCGGCGAGCTTACGGCCCGCGTGCGGGATCTTCTCGCAGCGCGCTCGGGCGTCTATCTGCCCGCGGCGTACGCAGGGTCGGATCAGGATTCCGAACGGCCCGCTCGGGGCACGTTCCCGCCTGGCGCGCACTGGTTCTACAACAACTGGGACTTCAACGTCGCCGAGACGCTCTATGAACAGGCCGCCGGCGAAAGCGAGTATCAGGCGTTCACAGAGCGGATCGCCGGCCCGCTGGGCATGGAAGACTACGCCCCGTCAGATGGGTTTCTCGCCTACGAGCCGTCCGCCTCGCGGTACCCGGCCCATACGTTCCGCATGTCCACCCGCGACCTGGCACGGTTCGGCCAACTCTACCTCCAGCGCGGATGTTGGGGAGGGCGGCAGGTCCTGCCCGCCGATTGGGTCGAGGAGAGCACCCGGCCGCACGCGTCCCTCGGGGAAGGGCAGGGCTATGGATACCTGTGGTGGACGTATGGTCCGGGGTCCTTGTCGCCCGACCTGTATCCGCACCTCAGCCGGTTGGTGCTGTACGTGGCACGGGGAACCGGCGGCCAGGGCGTCTTCGTCGTGCCCGCCGCCGATCTTGTGGTGGTGCATCGCGGGGATACCGACCACGGTCGCGGCGTCCGTGGACCGGACGTCTGGGCCATCGTCGAGGGCATCCTCGCGGCGCGGAGCGGACCGCCGGCCCCCAGCCCGAGACTTCGTCCGGTGGAGCGTGTGCCGCTCGCCAGCCAGCTTCCGGCGTTGGTGTGGCCACCCATCGAGCGTCCCGACCCCGCGACCCTGGAGGCCTTGTACGGCGCCTACGAGGTCGGCCCGGGCGCCGTCGTGCGGGTCTTCTCCTGGGAGGCGCGGCCGTTCATCTCGGTGCCCGGCGAAGGCGAGGCGGAACTCCTCCGCGTCGGCGGGGACGAGTTCACCATACGAGTCGTTCCCGGGGTGCGTGCCCGGTTCGAGCGGGATGAGGGAGGCGCGGTCGTGGGGCTCACGATGACCATGGGGCCGCGCACCCTTCGGGCGCGGCGCGTGAACTGACGGCGGCGCGAACAGGCCGGACTCAGGCGGGATCGAGCATGTCCTCGAACCGCAGCCACTGGCGGTAGAAGTAGAGGTCGACGAAGCCGGTTGGCCCGTTGCGGTTCTTGCTGACGATCAGCTCAGTGGCGCCCTCGATGCCGCCCCCGGGGTTGTACATCTCCTCGCGGTACAGGCTCAGGATCACGTCCGCGTGCTGCTTCACTGCGCCGAGCGAGCCGTAGTCGTCCAGCGTCGGGCGCGGATCGGGGCGTCCGGCATGGAGTTCCGGCAACTGGGCGACCGCGAGGCACACGATGCGGCGCTCGAGGGCCGCCGCCTTGAGCGCCCGCAGGGCCTCGGAGGCATCCTCGTCGCGCGTCGCGCGCGCCAGCGGCGGCGGGAGCAGTTGCAGGTAGTCCACCACGACGAGCGCCGGGTCGTGCGCCCACGCGGGATCGAGCACCTCGTCGAACTGGCGGCCCGTGAGCGGAAGCAGGTGCAGCGGCAGGTCGCGCAGGCGCAGGGCCGCGGCGCCCACCGCGGCGCGCCGCTCCTCCGACAGGGTCGCCATGCGCAGGTCGTCGACGCGGACCTTGCCCTCGAAGGCCAGGGTTCGCTCCAGCAGCCGGTCCTCGTCCATTTCTCCTGAGCAGTAGGCGACGGGGAATCCGGCTCGGGCCACGCGGACGGCCAGCGCGAGCGCGAACGACGATTTGCCGGCTCCGATGTCTCCGCCGAGCACCACGAGGTCGCGGCGCCGCAGCCCTCCGCCGAGCAGCTTGTCCACCGACGCGAACCCCGTCGGCACCGTGTCGGGGGACGGCTCGCCCTGCGCCTGCGCGTCCACCTGGTGGATCAGGTTCTGGAGCGAGGGCCGTTCGAGCCTGTGTGGTCGCTTCATCGGTGCCCTCCGTCAATCGCGGCCTGGCGGGCCCTGGCGGCCGCGGCGGCAAGCGCGGCGGCGGCCCGCTCGCCCACGGTCTCCCGGGCGGGTGCAACGAGCTGGTACAGCGCGAGCGCGGTGCCCTGCGGGGACCCCTCGCCTACCTGACGCAGGGCGGCCGAAAGGGCGCGGCGCAGCGGCGCGGGCACCGAAAGGCTCGCGAGGCGGCGCTGCAGCAACTCCATCCGCCGCCGGTGTCCGCGCGGGGTCACCGGGTCCGGCGGCAGGAGCGCCTCGGCCGTGCGGGTGAGCAGCCACAGCGCGAACAGTCCGTTCCGCCTGGGGCCGCGCGCTTCGGCGGCGAGCGCCGCGATGAGCTGGCGTTCCGCCTCCGTCACGCGAGCCGTCTCCGCACCGCGTCCGCCACCGTGTCGGGCATGAGGTCAATCATGCACCGATGGTGGCCCAGAGGGCAGTAGGCGCCGCCGTACACGCTGCACGGACGACAGGACAGGGCGTGCTCCAGCACGACCGCGTCGGCGCGGTACGGACCGTAGCCCAGGTTGGGCACCGTAGGTCCGAACAGGGCCACCACCGGTGTCCCGACGGCGGTGGCGAGGTGCATGAGTCCCGAGTCGTGCGCCACGACGACCGCGGCCCGCTTGAGCAGCGCGGCTGTGGGACCGAGTCCGATGCCACACGCGTCGAGGGCGGTCGGGACGAGCCCCCGCTCCCCCGGCGCGCCGACCGCGACGGTGGGGACTCCCGCGTCGCGCAGCAGCCCGGCGAGCCGCTCCCAGTGCGAGGGCGGCCACCGCTTGGTCGCGTGGGCCGCGCCGGGGGCGACGGCGACGAACGCGCCGTCCGGGGCGAATGCCGTGGCGCGGGCGTCGTCGTCCGGGCCGGGGTGGATTTCGGGAGGGCCCCCATCCGGGACCACGCCCAGGGCGCGCGCCGCGCTGAAGTAGAGCTCCGGCACGGGGCGCGGATCGGATCCGAAGCGACCGTGGGTCCACACGCGAAGCGCCCGGCGCAGGCGGGGCGTGCGCCAGCCGCTCCAGCGGCCGCCCACCATGAACCGCAGCAGGCGGGACCGAGTCGAGCCATGGAGGTCGAGCCGGTGGTCCCACGGGGTCGCGCGCAGGCGCCGGGCGAGCGCCCGGAGCGGCTCGTCGGGCAGCAGGGCTTCCACGGTCGTGACGTGGGGGTGGGAGGCAAACAGCGGTGCCCATGAGGCTTTGGTCACGAGCGTGATGGCGGCATCCGGGCGGGACCGGCGCAGGGCGCGCAGCAGCGGCGTCGCCAGGATGACGTCTCCGAGCGCGCCGAAGCGCACGACGAGCACGGCGGGCCGACCGGACACGGAGCGCGAATGTAGGAGCGGCCGGCCGGACCGGCCAGTCTGCCACCAGTCGGCGGCCATCGGTACCTTTGGGCATGACCCGCCCCCGCACCATCCTCTGGGTCGACGACGAGGTCGAGTCGCTCGAGGCGCACGCGCTCTTCCTGCGCGAGAACGGGTTCGTGGTGGAGCTGGCCGCGAACGGCGACGATGCCCTGGCCCTGCTCAGCAAACAGGGCTACGGGGTCATCCTCCTCGACGAGCAGATGCCCGGCCGGCGCGGGCTCGATCTCGTCATGGAGATCCGGGCGGTGGACGCGGCGGTGCCCATCGTCATGGTGACCAAGAGCGAAGCGGCCGACACGATGAACGAAGCCATCGGCATCGCGCTCGACGACTATCTGGTGAAGCCCGTGAACCCGCGGCAGGTCCTCACGGCCGTGACCCGGCTCGTGGAAGGCGACCGGATCCGCGAGCAGCGCCTCGCCCGGGACTTCGTGATGCGGTTCCGCGAGCTGGAAGAGCGGCGCAGCCCGTCGATGGGGTGGCGCGAATGGGTGGACCTCGTGGCGGAGCTGGCGCAGTGGGAGGTGCGGCTCGCGGCCGGACAGCAGTCCGGCCTGCGCGAGGCGCTGCAGACCCTGCAGTCCAGCCTGCGCGCCGGCTTCGCCCGGTTCATCCAGGAGCAATACCCCCGGTGGCTGAAGCAGTCGGACGACGACCGGCCGCCGCTCTCCGTGGACGTGGTCGGCGAGTTCCTGTCGCCCCTCATCCGGCGCCGGGGTCCCGTGCTCTTCGTCGTGGTGGACTGCCTGCGGCTCGATCAGTGGGAGATTCTCAAGGGGCTCGTGACGGACCGGTTCGACGTCGAGGTCTCGTACTACTACAGCATCCTGCCCACCGCGACGCCGTTCTCCCGCAACGCGATCTTCAGCGGCCTGTACCCGGCGGAGATCGCCCGCCGTCATCCCGAGTGGTGGGGCGACCGGGAAGACGAGAGCCTCAACCAGCACGAGGCGGAGCTGCTCACCGAGCAGCTGCGCGAGCTGCACGGCGAGACGGTCCCGGTCCGCTACGCCAAGGTCACCACCGCGTCCGACGGGGAAGACATGCTGCGGCAGCTGCCGGGGTGGCTCGCCCAGCCTGGGGTGACCGCGCTCGTCTTCAACTTCATCGACCTGCTGACCCACGGACGGTCCGAGAGCGCCATCCTGTACGAGGTCGCGCGCGACGCGGGCGCCCTGCGCAACCTCACGCAGACCTGGTTCACGGATTCCCCGCTGCTCCGGGCGTTCCGGGAGGCCCAGCGACGCAACGTTCCGGTGCTCGTGACCACCGATCACGGCTCGATCCACTGCCACACGCCGGCAACGGTGTTTGCCAAGCGGGACGCGACCCAGCACCTGCGCTACAAGTTTGGCGAGGACCTCCGGGCCGAGTCCGAGGGCGCTGCCCTGATGGTCGCGGACCTGCCCGCCTGGGGGCTGCCAAAGGCCCGGCTGGGAGTCCGCATGCTCCTCGCCACCGAGGACCGGTTCTTCGTCTACCCGACGAAGCTGCGCGAGTACCAGGCCCGGTACCGGGGCGCGTTCCTGCACGGGGGCGTTTCTCCCGAGGAGATGATCGTTCCGGTGGCGCTGTTGACGCCCCGCGCGTCCGGCTGACCACGGTGCCGCGCATGCGGATGCTGCCGTGGCTGCGCCCCTACCGCGGCCGGTTCGTGGCCGCCCTCGCGCTCGGGCTCGTCGCGGCGCTGGCCGAGGGCTTCACCTACTCGCTGCTGATCCCGTTCCTGCGGCTGCTGTTCGGAGCGGGCGGCGCGTTCCCGTCCGTGGCCACGCCGGTCGAGGCGGTCCTGCGCGCCGTGGTCGGTGGCCCGCTGGACGCCGCGGAGGGGCGCGCCGCGCTGGTGCTCGTGCTGGGCTGCATCGCGGTGGGACTGCTCGTGAAGAACGGGACACTCTACGCCGCGGCGTACCTGGGGCTGGTCGTCCAGGAGGGCGTGGCGCGCGACATCCGGCTCTCGCTCTACGCCCGCCTGCAGCGCCTCGGGCTCCCGTTCTTCACTCGCACGCGCACCGGAGAGCTCGCGGCCCGCGTGCTGAGCGATACCGATCAGACGCGGGGCGCCGTGCAGGACTTCGGCGCGGTCCTGCGCAGCGCGGTCACGGTGGCGGTCTACGTCACGATCCTGGCCGCCCTGGCCTGGCGCCTTGCGGTTGCCGCCCTGGTGGTGGCCCTGCTGGTCACCGCCGCGTTGCGGCCGCTGGTGCGGGCG
>DAINBS010000034.1:0-14850 GCA_036732805.1 Gemmatimonadales bacterium
TGCCCAACGAGGAGGGCGTGGTCCAGCTCGACGCCTCCTGCATGCACGGGCCCACCAAGCGGGCCGGGGCCGTGGGCGCCCTGGAGGGCATCAAGACGCCGAGCGTGGTGGCCAAGTACGTCCTGCTCTACACCAACCACATCATGCTCGTGGGCGAAGGGGCCAAGCGCTTCGCGCTGTCGTACGGCTTCCAGGAGGAAGACCTGCTCACCGAGCGGAGCCGTGAGATCTGGCTCCGCTGGCGGGCCAACCGCGGGGAGAATGACGACTGGCTCAACGTGCCGGAAGATTCGCAGATGGTGGCGCGCCCCACCGGCACGATCAACCTGAACTGCGTGAACCCCAAGGGCGAGATCTCCTCGGTCACCACCACGAGCGGTCTCGCGTGGAAGATCCCGGGCCGCGTGGGCGACTCGCCCATCATCGGCGCCGGGCAGTACTGCGACAACGACGTGGGCGCCGCCGGCTCCACGGGCCGCGGCGAGTCGAACATCATGGTGTGCGGCGGATTCCTCACGGTCGAGCACATGCGGCGCGGCATGAGCCCCACGGACGCGGCGCTCGAGACCCTGCGGCGCGTCATGGCGGCCACCGCACCGCGGCTGCTCGACGAAGCGGGGACGCCGCGCTTCCAGCTCAACTTCTACGCGGTGAACAAGAACGGTGACTTCGGCGGGGCCGCGCTCTTCCCCTCGCGCTACGCGGCCTTCGACGGCCAGACGGCGAGCCTCAAGGACTCCGCCTACCTGTTCGAGCGGCGTTGACCGCACGACGTCTCGCGCTGGTTCTGCTGCTGCTCGCCGCGCGTCCCGCGGCGGCACAGCTGCCGACGATCTTCCCGGCGGGATCGATCTGGAAGGACCTGTTCTACCCCAAGCTGTTCTGGATCCCGCGCGAGGGCCTCACGGTGGGCGCCTACTACGGCGTCCTGCTCCCCACCCGCTACAGCGACGCCACGGCGGCCCCGCATCGGTTGCTCGTGGCCCTGGACGGCCAGATCGCGACGTCGGGCTCGCGCTTCCTCACGCTCGACGCGTGGGCGCCGGCGCTGGCCGACGGCTGGCGGTTCCATCTGATCCTGTCGCTCACCCACTGGATGCGCGAGCCGTACTTCGGGATCGGGAACGCCACCACCGCCGATTCGGGCAGCATCTCCGGCAGCGACCGCTACTACCGGATCGAGCGGGTGCGCAACTACGCGCGCGCCGACGTGCAGCGCCGCATCGTGGGCCCGCTGCGCCTGCTGGTCGGGATGCACTGGGAGCACTGGTTCCTGGACACATTGCAGGCCCGGAGCCAGCTCTCCGTGGACCTCGCGAGCGGCGCCGTGGACCGCATTGGCGTGGGCACGAACGACGTGAGCGCCCGCGTGGGGCTCGTGCTCGACACGCGGGACCGCGAGGCCGCGGCCCAGCGTGGGGTGCTCCTCGAGGCCATCCACTCCCGCGCCGACGCCGACGTGGCGGGCGACGTCACGTACTCCCGCACCACCGTGAGCGCCCGCGGGTTCCTGAGCTTTGGGGAGCGCTGGGGCTTTGCCGGCCGCGTGGCCGGCCAGTCCATGACCGGCACCCCGCCGCTTGGCTCGCGGTTCATGATCGAGGAGAGCGACCGCCAGTACGGCGGCCTGGGCGGACCCGACTCGCATCGGGGACTGTTCTGGAACCGGTTCGTGGACGCGGACGTGCTGTTCGGGAACCTCGAGGTGCGCTACGCCCTCATCCCGTACTTCCTGCGCACGGTGGCGGTAGGCTTCGTGGACGTGGGTCGCGTGTTCGGGCCCGGCGACTTCACGCTGACGACCGACGACCTCAAGGTGGGCGGCGGCGCCGGCCTGCTCATCCACTTCGGCTCGGAGACCGCCGTGCTCGGCTTCTCGGCGGCGTACGGGCCGGACGGATTCAACTGGCTCGCGCACTACCGCTGGCCGTTCTGATTCGAGGGATAGAGGGATGGAGGGATGGAGGGATCGTAAAGCCGCTGCCACGATCCCTCGATCCCTCGATCCCTCGACCCCTCGATCACTCCTCTTCGATGCGGACCCCGCGCTCGGCCAACGCCCCCACGTACGCGTCGAACGGCATGGCCTCGTACGCGGTCGCCACGCCCTTGCGGGCGATGCTGCCGGCCGCCTGCATCTGGCCGGTGACCGAGAGCGAGTAGCCCGTCGTCCGCATCATGGCGCTCACGCCCAGCTGCTCGTCGTGCTTGTCCAGCAGTGAGAAGGCGACGCGGCGTCCCCCTGCCCCCTCCACCACCACCCGCAGGGCCACCAGGTCGCGCGCCCCCGGCTGCCGCAGTTTGCGGTCCGCCAGCACCACGAACAGGTCACGCGGCCGGATCGTGACCCCGCCCACCTTCACCTCGGTGAGATCGAGCAGTCCCAGCCCCCGGATGGACCGCATGATCTCGGCATGACCGGGATACCGCAGCGTCTTGTACTCCATCACGGGGATCCGGCCCTCGAAGTCCCACGGCATGGTGGAGATGCCGCCCGCCGTGTGGAAGGCCTCGAGCCGGCCCGCGGGCGCCGGGAAATCCAGGAACTCGATCTCGGAGAGCGCCTCCGCCGACACCAGCCGACCGTCACGCAGGATCCACGACGGCGTCGTGTAGTAGTCGAGCACGCCCTCGAGCGAGTACACCAGCGTGTAGTTGAGCGGCGGCTCGGGGTGCTGCGGCAGGCCACCCACGTAGCACCGCACGGCCGAGACCCGATCTACCCGCCGGATCCCTTCGGCGGCGAGGATGTTCACCATGCCCGGGGCGAGGCCGCAGTCCGGCATGATGGACAGGCCGCGGGCGCGGGCGTCCCCGTCGAGGCGCTGCTGCTCCCGCACGATCTCGGTGTTCCCGCCGAGATCGGAGAAATGCAGTCCGCATTCGACGGCGAGGCGGGCCATGTCCGCGTTGAGGTAGTACGGCAGAGCGCTCATCGCGGCCACGTGGCCCCGCATGAGCCCCCGCACGGAAGCGTGATCGCGGGCGTCGAGCGACGCCACCGTGAGGCGGTTGCCGCGAAACGGATCGAGGTAGGCGGGAAGCCCGTCGATCCGCGCGTCAGCGAGCGTTACCTGCGCGTCGGTTGTCCGCAGCAGGTCGAGCGCGCAGGCGGATCCCTGCAGTCCCGCCCCTAACACCAGCATTCTCATGTAGTTGCTCCGAGTGAGCCGGCCTCCGCCGGGGCGGGAAGATAAGCCGCCCGTCGAGGCGCTGGGAATGGACGACTTGAGTCCATTCGGAACCACGTGTTATCGTGAGTCGCCTTGACTCCCGCTCCCTCTTCAGCCGGCGACGCGCCCGCCCGCAGGCGGTCGGCACGCCAGACCCGCGATCGCCTTGCCCGGGCGGCGCTGGAGCTGTTCACCGCCCGTGGCTTCCACGGGACCACGACCCCGCTCATCGCGGCCCGGGCGGGTGTGGCGGAAGGGACCATCTACCGGCACTTCCCGAGCAAGGAAGAGCTGCTCAACGAGGTGTTCCGCGCGGCGGTCCGCGCCATGGCCGAGCCGCTGAAGGACGCAAACCCGGACTGGCCCTGCCGCGCGCGGCTCGATTTCGTGGCGGACCGTTGGGTAGCCACCGCGAAGCACGACCCGAATCTCGTACGGCTGGTGTTCAGCCAGACCTTCGCCGACGTCCTGGACGAGCGGAGCCGCACCGCGCTGCGCGACCTCCGCGGGCAGATCGAGCAGACGATCGCGGCCGGCAAGTCGGCCGGAGCGGTGCGGCGGGGTGGCGCCGACCTGTGGGCGGACGTCTGGCTCAGGCTGATGCTGCTCGTGCTCGAGCGGGTCGCGGCCGGGGTCTGGCAGCCCGCTGACTCCGCGACGACCCAGGTCCGTCAGGCGGCGTGGGACGCGATCCGCACCGAAGCCTCGCCCGCAGCGCCCGATGCCGCCGTCAATCCGGACCCAGCAACCGGAGAACGTTCGTGACCGGACCAGGTACAGCACCTCGGGACTCGTGGGCTACACGGGCCGGTTTCATCCTCGCCGCCGTGGGCTCCGCCGTGGGCCTTGGCAACATGTGGCGCTTCGCATACAAGGCGTCGGAAGGCGGCGGTGCGGCCTTCGTCGTGCTCTACATCGTGATCGTGGCTTTCGTCGGAATCCCGCTCATGACGTCCGAGTTCGTCGTCGGCCGGCTGGCGCAGGAGTCCCCCGCGCGGGCCGTGCGGCGGCTCGGCGGGCGGGCGTGGGGACCGCTGGGCTGGCTGTTCATCCTGTGCGGCGTCGGCATCCTTTCCTATTACTCGGTGATCGCGGGCTGGACGATGCGCTACGCGTTCGACGCGGTACGCAATGCCATCCCCTCGGACACCAGCTCGTACTTCGGCCAGGTGGCCACCGGCTGGGATGCCGTAGGCTACCACCTCCTGTTCATGCTCCTCACGATCTGGGTCGTCGCGGGCGGCGTGAAGGGCGGGCTGGAGCGGGGCAACCTGATCATGATGCCCCTGCTGTTCCTCATCCTCATCGGGCTCGCGATCTGGGCGGCCACGCTCCCGAACGGGGGCCCCGGCTACGCGTACTACCTGCGTCCCAGCCTGGATCGCCTGCTCGACCTCACGACCCTGGCCAGCGCCGCCGGGCAGTCGTTTTTCTCGCTCTCCCTCGGGATGGGCGCGCTGATGACGTACGCGTCGTACCTCAAGTCGAAGGAGGACTTGGGACGCGAGGCGATGATCGTGGCGCTGTCCGACACGGGCGTTGCGATGACCGCGGGCCTGATCGTGTTCCCGGTCATGTTCAACTTCGGGCTGGACTCCCAGATCACCCAGATCGGCGACAGCACCGTCGGCGCCCTGTTCATCACGCTGCCCCGCGGGTTCGAGCAGCTCGGACGCGCGGGTGACTACGTCGACACGGCGTTCTTCATCATGCTGTTCTTCGCCGCCCTCACCTCCGCAATCTCCCTGCTCGAGGTCGTCGTGGCCGCCACGGTGGACGGCATCGGGGTCTCGCGACGGAGGGCGGCCATTGGCGGCGGGGCGCTGATCGCCCTCCTGGGGCTCCCGGCCGCGTTCAACACGACGTTCCTGGGCAACCTCGACGCGGTGGTTGGGCAGTTCCTGCTGATGCTCGGCGGGCTGCTCACGGCCATCCTCGTCGGGTACCGCCTGCTCCCACAGGCCGATGCGGAGCTGGCCAAGGGACTGCCGCACGCCGGGCTGCGACGGGTGTGGGCCTTCCTGGTGCGCTACGTGGCTCCGGTCGTGCTGATCGTCGTGCTGGGATTCCTGGCGAAGTCCACGTGGAATGCGGTCGTTGGGCTCGTCACCTTCGCGAGGTAGCAGGAGGGAGGGGGAAGGGGGGAGGTGATAGGTCAGACGGCAAGACCCTCTTCACCACACCCTTTACTCTCCGTCCTTACGGGCATAGACGTCTTCGAGCGCGGTCTCTCCCAAAGGCGTCCGCGTCTTCCTGCTCTCGAGCGCCTCCTCGGCCGCGCGGTCCACTTCGTCGCTCACCTGCCGCTCGACCGCTTCGAGTCGCGCGCCGGGAACGCCGTGCCCCTTGAGCCACTCCTCGTAGAGCCCGATCGGGTCCCGCGCGCCCCAGTGGGCGAACAGTTCCGCCGGGAGCACCTGCCGCGCCTCCTGCTCGTCATGCGTCGCGTGCCCGCCCATCCGGAACGTCTCCGCGTCCAGGATCACGGGGCCTTCGCCCCGACGGCACTGGTCGGCCGCCAACCGGGTGGCCGCGAAGGCATCCAGCACGTTGTTGCCGTCGAACGACCAGCCCGTGCAGCCGTACGCCTTGTGCAGGTCCCGGAAGTCCTCCGGGAGCCGATGGGCCGACAGGCGGGTGCCGAGGGCGACCTGGTTGTTCTGGATCACGAAGACGACCGGCAGCCGCTGCACGGCCGCGAAGTTCAGCGCCTCGTGGGTCGGGCCGGCGTTCACGGAGCCGTCGCCGATCCACGTGAGCGACACGCGCCGCTCCCCGCGTAGCTTGCTCGCGAGCGCAATCCCGGCGGCCACGGGCGGCATGTTGCCGATGTGCGAGATGGGCTGCAGCACGCGGTGGCTGAAGTCGCCCACGTGCCCGTCCCGCCCTTTGGACGGCGCGTCGTCGGTGCCGAGGTAGCCCCGCAGCATGTCGGCCACCGACATGCCCATCTCGCAGCACGCCCCGGCGTTGCGGATCATGGGCGCCACGACGTCCACGGCGCGATCCAAGGCGTGCACCGGCCCCACCGTTGCCGCCTCCTCGCCGGTCGCGAGCCATGCCTTCGAGATCACGCCCTGCCGCACCCAGCGCTTGAGCATGATGTCGTGCAGGCGCGCGCGGAGCATGCCCGCGTAGAAGGCGAGCAGGGTCTCCGTGTCCAGCGCTTCGACGATGGCCGCCCGCGCGGGGTCGCCGCGCCACGCGGCATCGAACCCGGCCACCAGGGCGGGATCCGGGCGCCACTCGACGTACTCGGGCGGATCGAACGCGGGGAACCGGCGCATGTCGCGGTGGTGGCCTCGGGCGGGGACGCGGGAAGTATTCCCGGTCGGGGGAGCGTGAGCAAGGCGGTCACGTCCGCCGGCATTCCCGCGCTCCGCCTCCAACGGGTACCTTTGCGGGCATCATGACCGAGCCCGCCGCCGAGCCCCGCCGCGCCAACGGCGCCACCGCGCCGGCGCTGATGTACCTGTCGGGCCGCCGCGCCGGCACCACGGTGTGGCCCGAGGGCGACTACCTGCGGATCGGCACATTCCCGGGCGCCGAGATCCCGCTCACCCGCGCGGGCGGCGAAGTGCCGGCCGAGGAGTACGGCACGCTCCGCCGCGTCGACGCCGGCTTCGAGCTCGACACCGCGCCGGGCAAGGAAATCCTGATCAACGGGGACCCGGTGGACCAGCACCTGCTCGTCCCTGGTGACGTGCTGGAGATTGGCCGCGGCGGTCCGCTGCTCCGGTTCCGGCTGTACGCGGTGGACGCGAGCGGGAAGCCGGTGCGCGACGCCGTCGCCGACTGTGTCGACCGCGCGCACCACAGCGGGCGCGGCTGGTGGGGGCGGCTGGGACTGCTCTCCCGGGACCTGCCCGTGGCGCTGCTCACGCAGACCCCGCGCATGGTGCGGGTGATCTTCCTGACGGCGCTCGTGGCTATCGTGGGCGGCGTGGGATTCCTGGGGTGGCGCACGATTCAGCTCGAACGGCGCCTGCAGGAAGAGCGGGGGCGGGTGGCAGGGCTGGCCGACCTGCTCGGGCGGCGCCGCGAAAACCCCGCCACGGCCGAGGAGTTCGCGCAGGCCCTCGAGGACATCCAGTCCGGCATCTCGGAAACCTCGCGCCGCGTGCGCGCCCTGGAAGACCAGAGCGCCGCCGCGCGGCTCGTCATCGGGGCGGCCACCCGGTCCACGGCGTTCATCCAGGGATCCTGGGGCTTCGTGGATCCCGAGAGCGGCCAGCCCCTGCGGATCCAGGTGGGACCGGACGGAACGCCGGTGCTGGGGCCCGGCGGCGAGCCGGTGCTCACGACCGATGAGCGGGCGCCGGTGATGGAGGCGCTGTTCACGGGCACCGCCTTCGTCGCGACGGACGACGGATTGCTGCTTTCCAACCGGCACATCGCCCAGCCGTGGGTGTTCGACGACGCGGCCCGCCGGGTGGCGGCGGAGGGCTGGGTGCCAGTGATGCGGCGGATGATCGCCTACATCCCCGGCGTACCCGACTCGCTCCATCTCGACGTCGTCGCGGTGGCCGACAGCGCTGACCTCGCGCTGCTGCGCTGCGCGGGCGTCGTGCGGTCGCTGCCCACGCTGCGACTCGCGCAGTCCGCGGCGGAGGCGGGCGAGGAGGTGATCGTCCTCGGCTATCCCCTGGGCATGCGGGCGCTCATGGCCCGGGCCGACGCCGGGTTCCTGGCCGAGCTGCGCGAGGCGGGGAACGTGGATTTCTGGACGCTGGGCGCCCGTCTCGCGCGCACCGGCCAGATCTCGCCGCTCGCGAGCCGCGGCATCGTGGGTCAGGTGAGCCGCGAGGCCGTCGTGTACGACGCCGAAACGACCTCGGGAGGAAGCGGCGGCCCGGTCCTCTCCATGCGGGGTGAAGTGCTGGCCATCACCTCCGCCATTCTCCCGGAGTTCGGCGGCTCGAATCTGGGCGTGCCGGTGGCGCGGGCGCGGGCGCTTTTGGAGTTGGTGGGGAACCGGTAAAACGAGCGGGATGGGCGGGAGGTGCGGGATGGGCCTCGATCCCTCTATCCCTCGATTCGCTGATCGAGCGCTCCGGGACCTATCGCCGGATCCCTGGGTTGGCCAGGTCCTCGAAGAGCCGCCTCGTCGCGACCAGCCCCGCCTCCCCGTTCATTTCGAAATACCAGAACCGCTCGACCGACGACCGGTTCATCAGGAGCTGCATCGTCCCCTGCGTCTTGTGCTCCGCGATGAGCCAGTTCACGACGATGCGGTAGTCCAGCCGCCCCGTCGGGTCGAGGGGCTGCTGCCGGTCGAACACGAATGGTGGCACGCCGGCGCGCACGTGGGTGATCGGGTATCCCGGGTGCTCCGTGAAGCCCAGATGCGTCGTGTCGCCCGTGTCCGAGGCCCCGAAGGACCCGAGCACGACGGGCTGGTGGCCGTCGGCGAGCGACGCGGCCGCCTCGAGTGCCAGGATCGTCGCGGCCTTGTGGTGACCGTGGAATCGGACCACGGGGAGATGCACGAAGACGAAGTCGTAGGCGCCGCGCGCCATGAGCTCGGCCAGGCGGTCGCGCACGCGCGCCGCGTTCCACGTGAAGCGCAGCACGGAGTCGGCGTTCTCCGTGTAGGCATCGTCCCGCTCGTCGAGAAAGAAGTAGTTGCGGATCCCCACGATCGCCCCGCCCGCCATGAGCTCCCGCTTGCGGATGGCGGGCAGATAGGCCCGCGCCACCCGTTCATCGGTCAGGTCGAGGCCGTAGATCGGCTCGGCAAGCTGCGCGTAGCGGAATCCGCCCGCGCCGTCGGTCACGAGGGCCAGGTCCACGACGCCGCCGAGGGTGTGCGTGATCTTGTAGACCGCGCCGGCGAACATCGCGTCGTCGTCGGGGTGGGCGGTGACGAGAAGCACCCGGAGAGAGTCGGCGGGATGAGCGGGATAGACGGGAGAAGCGGGATGAACGGGACAGGCTGGGCGAGTCTCTGCACCCGTCAGGCCCAGGGGCAAGCCGAGTACGATGGCCACTGCGGCCCATGAACGTGGTCGCACGTGCACCTCGATCGTTCCGGTAGGTTCTCGTAGACACGAAGCGGGCCGCAGCCTGCGACCCGCCCTGACCGCCTGTCCGCCTGCCCGCCTATTTCAGCAGCGGCCCCACCCGGCGTGTCACGTCCGGATCGCCGCCGGCCTCGACGAGGGCCTGACCGAACTCGCGCGCGGTGGCATACCGCTGTTCCGGTTCGACCCCCATGGCGCGCATGAGGACCGCCTCGATGGCCTCGGGGAAATCCGGACGGTACTGCCGCAGGCTCGCGGGCTTGCCGCGGAGCCGGGCGATCATCATCTCCTGCGCACTGCGTCCCGAGAACGGGAGCTTGGTCGAGAACATCTCGAACGCCACGATGGCGAGGGCGTACACGTCGCTGCGCGCGTCGATCGGTCGGCCGCGGATCTGCTCCGGGCTCATGAACTCCGGCGTGCCCAGGATGATGCCCGTCGCCGTGAGCTTGGCGATGGTCGGATCGGCCCGGTTTTCCTTGGCGAGGCCGAAGTCCATGATGACGGCCAGCTCGCGGCCCTCCGGCCCCGGGACGATCATGACGTTCTCGGGCTTGAGGTCCCGATGGACGATGTGGAGCTGGTGCGCGTGGTGCAGGCCCGAGCACATCTGTCCGAGCCACTCGATGCCCTGGGCCACGGGCAGGGCTCCCACCTTGCCTTCCCGGTCCGACAGGAGCTCGCCCCGGAGATACGGCATCACGAGGTAGATCAGCCCGTCCTCCGTCTCGCCGAGGCGGAGGATCTTGCAGACGTGGGGATGCTCGAGCCGCATGGCGAGGCCGGCCTCGCGGCGCAGCCGCTGGACCGAGCTCTGGTCCGCCGAGAGCTTCGGCGAGAGGATCTTGATCGCCACCGTCTCGCCGCGCGTCAGGTCCTTGGCCTCGTAGACGTACGACATCCCGCCTTCGCCGAGGCGCTTCACCACCTCGTAGCGGTTGTCGATGCGCTGGCTCGACAGCGTGAACCGGTCGGTGGACGGCGGTTTGTACGCCTTGCGGATGGTGGTCCCCGAAGTCCCGGCCACGGCGACGTCAACGAGCGGGCTGCCGTCCTTCGGGCAGAACCGCGCGTCGCCGCCGTACACCGCGCCGCATTTGGGGCACCGTCGCTGACTCATGCGCCCACCTGATTCCGTCCGCTGCCCTTGGCGGAGTACATCGAGGCATCGGCCCGGGCGATCAGGTCATCCGCGGACTCGATGCCGGGGTCGGGGAACGTTCCCACGCCAATCGAGGCCGTAACGTACAACGGTTCCCCGGCTTCCGCGAAATTGTGCCCCGCGAGCCGGCGGCGGAGCCGTTCGGCGAACACCACGCCGCCCTCCCGCGTCGTCTCCGGCAGCACGAGCACGAACTCGTCGCCCCCATAGCGTGCCACGAGGTCCACC
Organism: Gemmatimonadales bacterium; assembly: GCA_036732805.1. Taxonomy (GTDB): domain Bacteria; phylum Gemmatimonadota; class Gemmatimonadetes; order Gemmatimonadales; family GWC2-71-9; genus JAOTWJ01. Next base: position 10,587 of record DAINBS010000034.1, read on the forward strand.
GCCCGCGCCTCCCGGCGGAGCATCTCGCCCACCTGCCGCAGGACCGCATCCCCGGTCAGGTGGCCGTGCCGATCGTTGACGTCCTTGAACTTGTCGAGGTCGACCAGCAGCAGCACGAGCAGCTGGTTGTAGCGCCGGCCGCGCTCCACTTCCCCCTGGAGGCGGTCCACCAGGGCCCGCCGGTTGAGACATCCGGTCAGGGCGTCCGTGTGCGCCATCTCGAGCAGCCGCTCCCGGTCGGTGATGGCCGACTCGAGGTCGTGCGCCCGGTCGATGGCGCTCACCGCCGCGCCGATCACGGTGCCGGCGAAGGTGACGTCCTCCTCCTGAAGCGTCTTGTCCGCAGCGGTCGTGCGGAGGAAGAACACCCCCCGCTGGGCCTTCCGCAGGCTGAACGGGATCGCGATGACCGACCGGGTGGGGACCACGATGTGCTCGGCCGCCCAGGTCCGGCGCACCTCCTCGTACAGCGGATCGGTGTGGATGTCCCGGACGAGCACCGGCCGGCCCGTCTCGAGGGCGCGCCGCACCTCCGGGTACTTCACCAGGCTGATCTCCAGGTTGCGCACCATCGGGTTGTCATGCGACGCCACCACCAGGCCGAGGGCGCTCCCTGGCGACGCCAGCACCATGGAACAGCGGGTGACGCCGAGCACCCGAGCCACGCGCCGCGTGAGGATCTGGTAGATCTCGTCCGGCTTGAGCGAGTCCGTGATCTCGTGCAGGATGTCGATCATCTCGGCGCGGACCCGGGCCTCGTCGGTGGCCACGCGGGCTTCGGCCTCCCGGCGCTCCGCGTGCTCTTTGGCGGCGCGGAACTGCCGCGCCTGGCGCAGCCGCGCGGTGACGCGCGCCACCAGCTCCTTGACCCGGAACGGCTTGGAGACGAAGTCGTCGGCGCCCAGGCCCAGGGAGCGGGCGGTCGCGTCTTCGGGCGGCATCGAGGAGATCATCAGGACGGGGAGACCTTCCCACGTCGGCGTGGCGCGGATGCGCTCGAGCAGCTGCAGCCCGTCCACCTTGGGCATCATGATGTCCAGCATCACGAGGTCGGGGTGCTCGCGTTCCAGGGTGGAGAGCAGGCCCTCGCCGCCGTCCACCGGCACCACCACGAATCCCTGTCCGCGCAGGATGTACGTGAGGGTCTTGAGCAGGGTGGGATCGTCGTCGGCGACGACGATCTTGGCCCCGACCGTGGGCGGCGTCGCCATCAGGCCTTCAGCCCGGCGGCGAGTTCCGCCACGTACGCCGGATCCACGTTCCCCCCGCTGACCACGAGGACGGTGGGGCCCTGGGCCCGGAATGCCCCCGATCGCAGGGCGGCGGTCGTCGCCGCGCCGGACGGCTCGGCGAGCACGTCGCAGGCGTCGCGGAGCCACACCGTGGCTTCGGCAATGGCCGCCTCCGAGACCGTGACCGCGGTCACCCGGCCGAGCACGAGGGCCAGCGCCAGCCGGCCCACCGCGACAGGCAGAAGGCCGTCGGCAATCGAGTGGGTTTCGGGCAGGTGGACCACCTGGCCGGCCTTGAGCGCCGCTCCCATCGCGGCGGACCCTTCGGGCTCCACCGCGATCACCCGCGCAGCGGGCCGGAGCGCCTTCACGGCGGCCGTGATGCCCGCCACCAGCCCGCCGCCGCCCACGGGCACCGCCACCGTGGCCACGTCGGGCAGGTCTTCCACGATCTCGAGACCCACCGTGCCCTGGCCTACGACCACGTCCGCCGTGTCGAACGGGGACACCATCGTGAGCCCTTCCCGCGCCACGATCTCATCGGCCCGGGCGCGGCGGTGCGTGGAGGTCGTGCCCGCGAGGACGACCTCCCCGCCCCACTTCTTCACGCCCGCCACCTTGAGCGCCGGCGCGGTCTCCGGCATCACGACGACGGCCCGGATCCCGAGGCGGCGCGCCGCCCAGGCAACCGCCTGTCCGTGGTTTCCGCTGGAGTACGTGATGACGCCCCGACGGCGCGCGTCGTCGGGCAGGCGGCGCACCGCGGTCCACGCGCCCCGGAGCTTGAACGCCCCGGTGGGCTGGCGGGACTCGAGCTTGAGGAACACGGGAGCGCCCGGTGACGACAGGGCGGGAACCGGCTGCAGGGGCGTGCGCTCCGCGACGCCGATCAGTCCGTCCGCCGCCTCCCGGATCGCGTCGAGCGTCACGCGATCCCCGCCCACCGACACGAAGGTCTCGAAACTCACGATGACCGCCAATCTATGGACGGCCCCGTAGCCCCGCTACACGTCCATTTCACGCTGATCGCGGCCGGGGGAGATGATCTCCGGCTGCTCCCCCTCACCCTCGATCCCGTTGTCCTCCTCGACGACGACCCGCGTCACGTCCACGACCGCATCACCCGAGTCCAGGTTCATCACGCGGACCCCCTGGGTGTTCCGTCCGATCACACGGATGCCGTCCACCGGCACGCGGATGATCACGCCGTGCCGCGTGATCATCATCAGTTCGTCGTCGGGGAGCACTTCCTTGAGCGCCACGATGGCCCCGGTCTTCTCGGTATGCCTGAGCGTGATGATGCCCTTGCCGCCCCGCTTCTGGACCCGGTACTCCGACAGCTCCGAGCGCTTGCCGAGCCCGTTTTCCGTCACGACGAGGAGCGTGGCGTCCCGCCGGATCACCACCATGTCCACGACGCGGTCGCCCGCCTCCAGGGAAATGCCCCGGACGCCCGCCGTGGCCCGGCCCATTTCCCGCACGTCGCCCTCGGCAAACCGGATGCTCATGCCGTGGCGGGTGGCCAGCACGATGTCGTTCGAGCCGTCCGTCACCTGGACGTCGATCAACTCGTCCCCGTCCTCGATGTTGATCGCGTTGATGCCGCTCGCCCGCGGGTTCCCGTAGGCCGACAGGACGGTCTTCTTCACGGTGCCGTTGGCCGTGGCGAACATCAGGTAGTGCTGGTCGTCGAACGTGCGCACCGCCTGGAACGCGGTGATCCGCTCCCCCTCGCCGATCTGGATCAGGTTGATGACCGGCTTGCCCCGCGCCGCGCGGCCGCCCTGCGGAATGTCGTACACCTTGAGCCAGTAGAGCTGGCCGTTCTGCGTGAAGAACAGCACGTAGTCGTGGGTGGAGGCGATGAACAGGTGCTCGACCCAGTCGTCCTCCTTGGTGCCCATGCCCGCGAGCCCGCGGCCGCCGCGGCGCTGGCGCCGGTAGGTGCTCACGGGAATCCGCTTGATGTACCCCGCGTGGGACACCGTGACCACCATATCCTCGTCGGCGATCAGGTCCTCGACGCTGAACTCGCCGGTGTCGGAGACGATCTCGGTGCGCCGGTCGTCGCCGTACTTCTCCTCGAGGTGCGTCATCTCGTCCTTGAGGATGGCCATGCGCTTGTCGCGCGAGGCCAGGATGGTCTCGAGTTCCGCGATGAGGGCCAGCACCTCCTTGAGCTCCGCCTCCAGCTTGTCCCGTTCGAGCGCCGTGAGGCGGGCCAGCCGCATGTCGAGGATGGCCTTGCTCTGCCGCTCGCTCAGCCCGAACCGCGCGCGCAGGGCCGCGTCCGCCGTCTCGACGTCGTCCGAGCCGCGGATGATCTTGATCACTTCGTCGATGTTGTCGACCGCGATCTTGAGGCCCTCGAGGATGTGCTCCCGGGCCCGCGCCTCGCCGAGGTCGAACTCCGTGCGCTTGACGATCACCTCGTGCCGGTGATCGACGAAGTGCTGCAGGATCTCCCTGAGCCCCATCACCTTCGGCTGGCCGCCCACGAGCGCGAGCATGATCGCGCCGAACGTGGACTGCATGGTCGTGTGCTTGTACAGCTGGTTCAGTACGACCTCGGCATTGGCGTCCCGCTTCAGCTCGATCACCACCCGCATGCCGTCGCGGTCCGACTCGTCCCGCAGGTCGCTGATGCCCTCGATCTTCTTGTCGCGCACATGCTCGGCGATCTGCTCGACGAGGCGCGCCTTGTTGACCTGGAACGGGACCTCGGTCACGACGATCTGCTGCTTGCCCGACGACTCCTTCTCCTCGATCTGGGCGCGGGCCCGCATGATGATCCGCCCGCGGCCCGTCTCGTAGCATTCCTTGATCGCGTCGCGCCCGTAGATGAAGCCGCCGGTGGGGAAGTCCGGCCCCTTCACGATCTTGCGGAGGTCGATCAGCTCGCAGTCGGGGTGGTCCACGAGGTGGCGGACCGCCGCGCAGACTTCCCGCAGGTTGTGCGGCGGGATGCTCGTTGCCATGCCCACCGCGATGCCGCTCGCGCCGTTCACCAGCAGGTTGGGGAACTTCGACGG
>DAINBS010000035.1:0-14837 GCA_036732805.1 Gemmatimonadales bacterium
CCTTCCGTGACCTACCCCCACCAGCACGTCCGCGATCACTTCCTGCCGCCCGACCGGGACGCGTTCCGGCAGGCGGTGCCTCCCACCGGGCGCGTGATCGTGATCGCCCCCACCCGGGCCGCGTGCGAGACGATCGAGCTCGCGCTCGGGCTGCACATCGAGACGGTCCTCGAGCGGCAGCACGGCGACGACGTCCGCGCGCTCGCGCGGGACCGGGCGGGATTCGGCATCGTGGCCGGGACGGGCACGGGCAAGACGCTCGCGATCCGGCCCATCGCCGAACAGATCGTGGGGATGCCGCTCCGGGTTGGCGTCGTGAACCGGGAACGGGAAGCCACGCCCGAGACGCCCACGTGGAACGTCGTGATCGTGACGACGGGAATCGCGCGGCGCTGGTTCCAGAGCGACCTGATCACCGGCCGCGACACGCTCGTGGTGGACGAGATCCACCAGACGTCCGCCGAGCTGGAGCTGTGTCTCGCGCTCGGCAAGCGCCTGGGCTGCCGGTTCATCTGGCTCTCCGCAACGGTGGACCCCGCCTTCTATGCGGAATACCTCGGTTCCGGCAGCGTGCTGGAGACTTCCGCGTTCGATCCACGGCTCGCCGCGGAGGTGACGGTGCACGTGCAGAGCCCGGTCGAGTTCCTCGACGAGCGGTTCCTGCGGCGGGTGCAGCGGGAGCGGCGTGGGGTGGCGGTGTTCCTGCCCACGCGGGCGGAGGTCGAAGCGGTCGCGGTGGAGCTGGGCGACGCGCACCCGGGCGTGCGCACCGCGTTCTATCACGGCGGCGAACCGATCCGCGTGATCCGGCCCTTCCTCGAAGGCGCCGTGGAGAAGCCGTTTCTCCTCGCCATGACGGCCGCCGGGCAGTCGGCGCTCAATGTCACCGGGCTCGATACCGTCGTCATCTACGACGCCCGCTACACGAACGTCGTGGAGCGCGGGCGGAACGTGCTCACCCGGCAGTACCTCGGGGCCAACGAGATTTTGCAGATGGCCGGCCGGGTCCACGGCCGGGTGGAGGGGGGCGCCGTCTACATCCTGAGCGACCGGGACATCGAGTTCGAGGCGCTCGAGCCCACGCCGCCCGAGTTCCAGCTCGCGGGTGACTCGGAGCGTTTGGCCCTCACCTCGGCCGCGCTGGGAATCGACTTGAGCGAGTTGGACCTGCCGGTCCCGGTGGACCGGCGCGCGTACCGCGCGGCGGTGGAGCGCCTCACCGAGCGCGGCATCGTGGGAAACGGCCGGCTCACGCCGTATGGTGTGGACGTCGAGGCCATGCCCGTGGACCGGCCCTGGGGCGAGCTGCTGGTCCACGCGGACGACGCGATCACGCCCTACGTCGCCGTGATGGCGAACATCGATTCCCTGCACCGGATGACCCGGGAGGAGCGCGACCTGCGCGGCCTGGTGGTGCACGGGAGCGACCACCTGACCGCGTACAACGTGTTTGCCGAAGCGGTGAACCTGCACGGGTACGAGGGCCGGGTGCACGGCCTGCCCCGCCATCTCTTCCATCCCTCGGTCGAGGAGTGGGCCGGTGCCCGCGGCGTGCTGGTGAAGGCGTTGGAAGACGTGGCCCTCGGATTCGCGTCGGTGTACCGGACCCTCGAAGCCCCGCTGCCGGCGACGCTCCCGGCGGCGCGGGGAGGAGCGGTGCGGGGGTTCCGCGATCTGCTCGCCCGGGTGATGCCGTTCGACCTGGTGATTGACCAGGCAACCGCGCGAGGAGAGTCCGTGCGGGTGTCGCGTGGATCGGTGTGCGGGCCCAACGCCGCGGTGGCGGGGGAGATCCGCTACTTCGCCGACCGGTTCGGCACTCCGCGCGGGGCGATCGAGGGGACCGAGATTCCCTTCGACCTCATCCGCCGGTTCGCGGTGCGCGGCGCTCCGGAGGTGACCTACCGGGACAGCCACCGGCACAGCGGCCTGGTGGTGGAACGGACGACGTCCTACTTCGGGTTCGAGCTGGACCGCAGCCGGGAGCCGCTCCCCGGGGAGTTTCCGGCCGAACTCGTGACCCAGGCCCGACTCGCCATTGCCGAGGCGCTGGTGGCTGGCCGGACGCCGCACCCGGCGCAACGGGCGGTGGCCAAGGCCGTGGCCCGGCTCGACGAGCTGTGGCGCCGTTCGGGCGGGAAGCTCACCTCGGCGGGCCCGGACGCGGTCGCGTCCGCCCTGGCCGCCCAACTCTCGGACGTGCGGAGCTGGGAGGCATTCATGAGCACTCGACTGGACCTGGACCCGGCGGGCTTCGCGGATCACTCGAGCCAGCAACAGCTCGATGCCCTGCCCTCGTCGGTGCCGTTCCTCGGCGACCGGATCCCGCTGCACTACGAGGTGGAACGCGGAGCGGCGGTGGTGCGGCTGCGGCTGCGGGAGGGCAAGGCCAGGCGGATACGGGCGGGCGCACTTCCGGTGCTCGACCGACCGGTGCGCTTCACGGTGCTGCGCGGAAGGAACGAGGTCCTGCACGCGGCGACCATCGAGGAGCTTCAGGCCGGACTGGGCCGCCTCGGAGGAAAGGAACGCCGCGTTCGCGATGGCCGGCGCCCGGGGCGGCGGCGACCGCGTCACTGACGGGCCCGGGAAACTCACGGGCCCTCCGCACCCCACCGTTTTCGACTTGTGCAGAGACTACCTAGGCGCGCCGCGTCAGGGCGAGCAGCCCCACCCAGAACGCCGCCCACGCCTGCTCGAGCACATCGGGCTTGGCGCCGCTTCCGAGCTGGAGCGAGATCCCCTCGATCGTGGCCGCCAGGAGAGCTCCGAGGTCCGACGGGGCGACAGACGGCACCAACCCCATTCGTCGAAGCAGGGCTTGGGTGGCGCCCGTCAGGGCTGCGGTAAACGCACGTCGAGAGTCATTGACTGACTGAACAACCAGTTCGTCGCCACCCAGCCCGATTGCCGCACATACGGCAGCAGTCCCGCTCGATGCTTCTGCTTCGAGCAGTTGCCAGCCGGCGCTGATGGAGGCCTGTGGGTCGCTCTGCCCCAAGGCCCCGGACCAAGCTGCGGCCCGCGCGTTCCAGAGCTGCTCAGCCGCCCCGGCGATGAGCTGGTGCTTGCGTTTGAAGTGGTAGTGTACCAGGCCCTTGGCGCAGTTGGCGCGCTTGGCTATCTCCTCGGTGGTCACACCCCCGGTTCGTCGCTCGCGCAGGAGTGCCACAGTCGCTTCGAGGATTGCGGCCCGCGCGTCCGGCCCGCTGACGGATCGCCGCTTGGCCATTTGCTCGCTCGCAGGCGCGTGATTGCGTTGGTTGACCGACCGGTCAGAATATGCTATCGAACTTAACCATAGGCAAGGTTGCTGAGTGACTGGCCGACCAGTCACCTACCATCTGATGCAGCCTGCGCTCGGTGCTCAGCGGGTCCTGGCCTCAACGCACCGAGGGAGGCAACGCCGGTTCGAGCCGATGCGGAATGAAACCCCCGGCGCGCGAGGGCGTAGTCTCGTCCATGAGCACGCAGGAATTCGGCGCCCGCACACAGCTGTTCTCGCCGCTCGCGCGCGCGCTGTTCGATCGCTTCAGCGAGGCCGTGATCCTGTTCGACCCGGACGGGCATGTGACGTATGCCAATCGTTCGGGTCGGGACGTGCTGGATGGCCTGGCGTCGGGCGGTGGGCTGGACACCAAGACCCTGTTGCCCCGGCTGGGGCGCATGGGAGGGCGGGTCGAGCGCCTCGGGAGCGGCGAGCTGCTGCTGGGCCATGCGGTATATCTGCCCACCGCCAGGCCCTCGGATACCCTGGCGGACCACGAGCGTGACATGATCGTCGGGACGCTGAACGCCACCGGATGGCGGCTCACCGAAACGGCGCGGCGCCTGGGAATCTCCCGCACCACGCTCTGGCGCCGGCTCCGCGAATGGGGAGTGGAAGCACCGGGCGTCACCGAGGAATCGTGAACCGCCGGTACCTCGCGGCGCTCCTCCTGGCGGTGACCACCGCCGCCTCACCCGCCGCGAGTCAGGGCTCCCCCTACGCTGATTCCGCCACCGGTGCGCTGGTCGCCCTCGCCCGCGCGCGCCACCTGCGGCAGGATTCACTGGTCCGTGATTATCGGGCGCTGGTCACCACGCGCTTCGACGCCAGCGCCGGCGCGAGCCGCTTCGCCCGGCTTTCCCCGCTCCTCGCGCACGAGACGGTGGCGCGGGCGAGCTGGCGGCACCCCAACGACCTCAAGGTGGAGGTCCTGGGCGCCCGCACGAAGTCGCAGCTCGAGCGCTACCTCCCACGGGACGCGGACGTGCGGGACCGCGACGTCCAGGTGTCGTTCGGGGACCGGCCGTGGTTCGTGCCGCGCGCGCTCGGGGACTCCATCCGCCTGCTCGGCGTGCCGGAGACCGCGGCGCTCCACCCGCTCGCGCCCGGCGCCGAAGCGATCTACGACTACGCCATCGTGGACTCGGTGAGCATGTTCCTGCCGGGCCGCACCATCCGCGCGATCGCCATCCGCGTGCGGCCGCGTCACCTCGGCGCGTCCGTCGTGGCCGGTGACCTGTGGGTGGATGCCGAGACCGCCGACGTCGTGCGGCTGATGGTCACGTTCATAGGCGAGTACCTCTGGGACACGCCGGATGCAGACGCGACGGCCGCGGACAGCGCGAGAGCGCGCAAGGACTCGAAGCGCGCGCAGCAGTTCCTCACGGTCCAGGCGGACCTCGAGTACTCGCTGCACGACAACCGGTACTGGATGCCCTACCGGCAGGTGCTCACGATCACGGCGGAGATCGACGTGCTCGTGCGGGTGGCCGTGCCGGCGCGGGTGATCACGACGTTCCGCGAGTACGAGATCAACGCGGACCGTCCGATGGCATTCGAGGTTCCGGATGAGGCGTGGACGGACTCCAGCGCATCACAGCCCTACTGCCCCCGCTGCGGGGAGAACCAGGGGCCGCGGCGGCGGGCCGAGGTGGGCTACGCGAGGATCGGAACCTGGGACCAGGGACGGTGGGAGGTCGTCACACCCCCGCGGGACTCGCTCGAGGCCTACTCCTGGGCCGACAGCCTGAGCCTGACCATGGATCCCGCCACCGCGGAGCACATCCGGCAAAGCGTCGCCGATCTCGCGCGGCTCAGGGAGGACCTGCCTCCGGACCTGCTGCTGCGGCGCCGCTTCGGCCTCGCGTGGGAGACGGTCGCCGACATCGCCCGCTTCAACCGCGTCCAGGGGTTCTCGATGGGTCTCGGGGTCCGCCTGCGGCCGCCGCTCGCGTTCACGAGCGTGGTGCTCTCGGGGCGATACGGCTTCGCGGATCAGCGGGTCACCGGGTCGGGGCTGCTGCGCCGCGACGCGCCCGCCGGCCTCCTCGAAATCCGTGCCTTCCACGATGTGCTCGAGGCGGAGCCGTGGACGAGCGGACAGAGCATCGGGAACACCCTCAACGCGACGTTTGCCGCGCACGACGACGCCGACTACTACCTGGCCACCGGTGCGGGACTCGCGTACACGCCGTACGCGGGATCCCTGGCGGACGTGGAGTTCCGGCTCGGGGCGGAGCGGCATCGGAGCATGGATGTGGTTGCGTCCTCCGGCGTGAACGACTTTCTCGGCGGGAGTGGCGTGCTGCCCACGAATCCGGCCATTGCGCCCGGTGACTACCTTCGGGCCTCGATCCGGCCCACGCGCCGCCTCGGGTGGAGCACGGTGACGCTGGGCGTGGAGGCACTGGCCTCGGATTCGCTCGTGGCCGGCCGCGGGTGGGTGGCCGCGAGGGTGCCCTTCCGACTTCTGCGGCGCTCCGGGACGCTGACCCTCCGGACGGGATTCGCGGTGGGAGATTCGGTTCCCCAGCTCGAGTTCCGCGCCGGCGGGCCATTCACGGTGCGCGGCTACGACTACGGCGCGCGTCGCGCCGCGGGCGGCTGGTCGGCTCAGTTCGACTGGTCCTTGCGCCCCCGCGGCTGGTGGTGGACCCCGGTGATCTTCGCCGACGTGGGGGACACCTACCGGAGCGGCGCGTTCGACCCGCTCGTAGGCGTGGGCGGGGGGCTGTCGTTCCTGGGCGGTCTCGCGCGCGTCAACGCCGCCTGGGGTGTCAATCCGGAGACGGGGTTCCGGTTCGACCTGCTGTTCCGAGCCCCGCGCTGAGGCCGTTCCGGAGTGGCGCCCGCTTCGGGAGCCCTCTACGTTCCACCGCATGCCGGCCCAGCCTTTTTCCGTGGAGGAGTACGTCCGCTGGTCCGACGTGGACCATGCGGGCATCATCTTCTACGGCGCGTACGTCAGGTTCTTCGAGATCGCCGAAACCGAGATGTTCCGGGCCGCGGGGCTGCCGTACAGCGCGGCCTTCGAGCGCCTGGGGATCTGGCTGCCGCGCGCGCACTTCGACTGCGACTTCATGTATCCCGCGCGGCTGGACGACCGGCTCCGGGTGGTCACCTACGTGACGCGGTTCGGCACGACGTCCCTGACGCTCAACTTCGATGTCTGGCAGGCGGAGCTGGGTCGGCTCTCGGCTGTGGGGCACGAGGTCCTGGTCTGCACGGACCGCGTGTCGCTCACGCCGACGCCGATCCCCGCCGAGCTCCGTTCGGCGCTCACTCCGTACGCATTCACCGAGCAGGCGGTCCGCGACGCGGCGCCCGCCGCGGGAGCCCACGCATGACCCGCCGTTTCCCGTCGCTGGCCGCCATTTTCCTGCTCGCCTGCGGCACGGGCGACCGCGCTCCGCAGGCCGACTCCACCGCGGTGGCTTTCGACGAAGACGTCGTCGATACGACGCCGGTGCCGGCGCTGCCGCCCATGCCCGACCATCCCGATCAGGAGGCCGGCCGTCTGGCGGTGACGGCGGTGGGATCCCTCGAGCTGTCCCAGTCGTGGCCCGCGCGGGCGGGCCGCTGCGCCAATCCGCGCATGGTGCTCGTGGTGGCCGATGAGCCGGGGAGCGGAGCGTCCATCGTGCTCGAGCTGCCGGCGGAGGGGGACCTCACGGGCGAGTACCCGGTGCGCCTCGCGGATTCGACCGGGACGGTCACGGCGCCGGCGTCGCAGCTGGGGGTGCAGATCTTCGCCGCGGGCACGGCCGACGCCTACCAGGGGTCCGCCGGGGCCGTGGACGTGGACGAGCTGACCGATGAGCGACTCAGCGGCCGCTTTGCCGTCACCCTCCGGCACCTCACCAGCAACCGGCTCGCGCAGATGGCGGGCACGTTCCATCGCGTGAACGTCGAGGCACTCCCCATGGACTGGTGCGCGCAGGCCGCCGCCGCGCGGGACTCCCTCGCCGCCGCCGCCGACACCAGCGGCGGGTCCTGAGCCCGCGGGTCATGGACTCGACGTACATCCGGAAGGGCTTCGGGCTCAAGCGCGAGATCGCCGACGATCTCGCCGCGTACCACTCGGCGGTGGTGGAGCGCCTGCGGGAGCAGGGCTACACGCTTGCCGTCGGGGATCTCACGTTCCGCCTGGCCCGGGAGTTCGGCTTCTGCTACGGGGTGGACCGGGCGGTCGAATACGCCTACGAGTCGCGCCGGAAGTTCCCGGAACGGCGGCTGTTCCTGGTGGGGGAGATCATCCACAACCCGCACGTGAACGCCCGCCTCGAGGCGATCGGCGTCACCATCCTCGGCTACGATCCGAACGGCGCGTTCGACTTCTCCGGCATCCGCCCGGAAGACGTGGTGCTGATGCCCGCCTTTGGCGTCACCGTGCAGGACTTCGAACGGCTCCGGGCCCTGGGCAGCGTGGTGGTGGACACGACGTGCGGGTCGGTGCTGAACGTGTGGAAGCGGGTGGAGCGCTACGCGAAGGACGGGTTCACGTCGGTCGTGCACGGCAAGCACTACCACGAGGAGACGAAGGCGACGGTCAGCCAGGTGACGAAGTACGACGGAGGGAAGTACCTCATCCTGCTGAACATGGAGGAGGCCGAGGTCGTCTGCCGGTACGTGGAGCTGGAGGACAACGTCGACGAGATGGAGCGCCTGTTCCGCCACCGGGTGTCGGAGGGGTTCGACTTTGCGCGGGACCTGCGGCGGATCGGGGTGGCGAACCAGACGACCATGCTGGCGAACGAGTCTTTGGCGATCGCCGCGCGGATCGGCCGGTCGCTCGAGACGCGGTACGGCACGGCCGCGCTCGACGATCACTTCCGCAGCTTCGACACGATCTGCTCGGCCACGCAGGAGCGGCAGGACGCGGTGCTGGACCTGATCGCGGAGCCGCTCGACGTGATGCTGGTGATCGGGGGCTACAACTCGAGCAACACGAACAACCTTGCCAGGATCTGCGCGAAGAAGGTCCGGACGTATCACATCGCGGATGCTTCCTGCATCGATCCCGTGGAGGGCGCCATCCGGTTCAAGGCGGTGGATGAACGGGATGAGCGGGATGAACGGGATTGGCTGAAGGGGGTGCGACGGATCGGGCTGACGGCTGGAGCTTCGACGCCCAACAACAAGATTGGGGAAGCAGTAGAAAGGATACTGGAAACGAAGGGTCTGAGGTTAGACGGATAGACGGCAAGACGGCAAGCGGACGGCGAGGCTGGAGGTGAAAGAGGAGCTGCTTTCCCCAGAACCTCGCCGTCCGCTGTCCGTCTGGCCGCCTCGCCGTCTACCCTGCCACCTCTTCTCCCGCCGCCCTCTCCCTAGTACCGAAGGAGGGAGGCCGCCCACGTGAATCCGGATCCAAACGACGCAATGCACACGAGGTCGCCCCGCTTCACCTTACCTTCCTTGACGGCTTCGCATAGTGCGATGGGTATGCTGGCGGCCGTCGTGTTGCCGTACCGCCCGATGTTGCTGTAGACCTTCTCCTCCGGCAGCTCCAGGCGCTTTCGCACCGCCTCGGTGATCCGCTCGTTCGCCTGGTGGGGCACCACGAGAGCCAGGTCGTCGGGCTTCACGCCATGGTCGCCCAGGACCTCGAGGATGACCGCGGGGAACTTGGTGATCGCGTGCTTGAAGACGTCCCGTCCGTTCATGTGGATGGCGCAGCTGCCGTCCTCGATCATCTCGTTCGATATCCACGGACGGTTCGCCGCGCCCGGCCGCTGGATCGTCAGTTCCAGGGCGTACTTGCCGTTGCTGTGCAGGCGGTGGCCAAGCACGCGGCTCCCCGCCGCTTCGTCGCAGACTTCGAGGCAGGCGACGCCCGCTCCGTCGCCGAACAGCACGGCGGTGTCGCGCCCTTCGGTGGTCATGCGCAGCGCCGGTGACTGGAGTTCGCTGCCGATGAGGAGGATCCGGTCGCAGGTGCCCATCCGGATCAGTCCGTCCGCCACCGCGAAGCCATAGACGAACCCGGTGCACTGGTTCCGGATGTCCATCGCGCCGACCTCACCGAGGCCGAGCCTGTGCTGGAGGAGCACGCCGTTGCCGGGGAAGTAGAGATCAGGCGACAGGGTCGCGAAGATCAGGAACTGCACGTCCTCGGGCTTCCAGCCCGCGTCGGCCATGGCCGCGCGGGCAGCCTCGACGGCCAGGTCGGTGCAGCCGACGTCGTCGGCGGCGAAATGGCGTTCCTTGATGCCGCTCCGCTCCTGGATCCACGCGTCGGAGGTGTCCATGAGCTGCTCGAGATCATGGTTGGTGACGACCCGGGGCGGAATGTAGAAGCCCAGGCCGGCGATGCGCGTGAATCGGGTCATGACACGGTCCAGGTCAGAGCTGCGCGTAGAAATCGTTGCCCTTGTCGTCCACGAGCACGAAGGCCGGGAAGTTCTCCACCTCGATGCGGTAGATGGCTTCCATGCCCAGCTCGGGGTACTCGATCAACTCCATCTTGCGGATGTGGTCCTTGGCGAGGATCGCCGCCGGCCCGCCGATGGAGCCCAGGTAGAACCCGCCGTGCTTCCTGCACGCGTCGGTCACCTGCTTGCTCCGGTTGCCCTTGGCGATCATGACCAGCGACGCGCCATGGGACTGGAACAGGTCGACGTAGGAATCCATCCGTCCGGCCGTCGTGGGCCCGAACGAGCCTGCCGCCATGCCCTCCGGCGTCTTCGCCGGACCCGCGTAGTAGACGGGATGGTCCTTGAAGTACTGGGGCAGGCCTTCGCCCTTGTCGAGCCGTTCCTTGAGCTTGGCGTGGGCGATGTCGCGGGCCACCACGATGGGACCGGTGAGCGCCAGCCGTGCCTTGACCGGGTGCTTCGACAGCTCGGCCACGATCTCCTTCATGGGGCGGTTGAGGTCGATGCGCACGATGCCGCCCTCGCCCGCCTTCCGGAGCCGCTCGGGAATGAAGCGGCCCGGATTGACCTCGAGCTGCTCCAGAAACAGCCCGTCGCGGGTGATCTTCGCCTTGATATTGCGGTGCGCCGAGCACGAGACGCCCACGCCGACGGGGCACGAGGCGCCGTGGCGCGGGAGGCGGACCACGCGCACGTCGAGCGCGAAGTACTTGCCGCCAAACTGGGCACCGATGCCGGTCTTCCAGGCGTCCTCGAGGAGCTGCTGCTCCAGCGCGGTGTCACGGAACGCGCGGCCGTAGCCGTCGCCCGAGGTCGGCAGCGCGTCGAGGTAGCCCGTGCTCGCGAGCTTCACCGCTTTGAGACAGATCTCGGCCGAGGTACCACCGATCACGAAGGCCAGGTGGTACGGCGGGCACGCGGCGGTGCCGAGCGACTTCATCTTCTCCACCAGGAACTTGCGCAGGCTCTCCGGATTGAGCAGCGCCTTGGTCTCCTGGAAGAGATAGGTCTTGTTGGCGGAGCCGCCGCCCTTGGCGACGAACAGGAACTCGTACTTCATCCCGTCGACCGCGTGGATGTCGATCTGGGCGGGGAGGTTCGTGCCGGAGTTCTTCTCCTGGTACATGGAGAGCGGAAGCGTCTGGGAGTAACGGAGGTTCTCCTTCGTGTACGTGTCCCAGATGCCGCGGGTGAGGTATTCCTCGTCGCGCACACCGGTCCACACCTGCTGGCCCTTCTTGGCGAACACGGTGGCGGTACCCGTGTCCTGGCAGAAGGGCAGCACCATGTGCGCCGACTCCTCGGCGTTGCGCAGCATGGCGAGCGCAACGCTGCGGTCGTTGTCGCTGGCCTCGGAGTCGTCGAGAATGGCCGCCACCTGCTTCAGGTGGCCGGGGCGCATCAAGAACGAAACGTCGCGCATGGCCTCGCGGGCGAGCAGGGCCAGCGCTTCCGGATCCACCTTGAGGACGTCGTGGCCGTCGAATGAGGCAACCGAGACGCGCGCGCCGTCGAGCTTGCGGTAGGGCGTGTCGTCCTTGGCGAGCGGGAAGGGATCCTGCCAGAGGGGCTCGGTCATGTGATGCTCCTTGACCGGTCTATGTGGAGCGCGCCGCGGGGCGCGTGCGACGTGACCTTGGAAACGTCACAGGGATCCCGGGAGCCCGCAATGGAGCCCGCGGAATCGTGAAGAACGATTCACGTCCCGGTGATGGAGCGCGCGGGCACCAGACGGACCGCTGCACGCTTGGCGAAGTCGCGATCGTGACGTATCCTCAGGCGACCGTGATCATCGCCCCCAACGCGGCCGTGCGCCTCTCCGTCCGGGTCGGCCCAATGCGATACGTCCTGCCCCTGTTCCGCGTCCTCATTCTCCTGGTCTCGGCCGGGTCCGCCACGGCGCAGACGACGCGCTCCGGCAACCCCATCCTCCCGGGATGGTACGCCGACCCCGAGGCGCACGTCTTCGCCGGCGAGTACTGGATCTTCCCCACCACCTCCGCGCCGTACGACCACCAGACGTATATGGACGCGTTCTCGTCACCCGACCTGGTGCGGTGGACCAGGCACGAACGCATCCTGGACCTCGAGAACGTGACGTGGGCCCAACGGGCACTGTGGGCGCCGTCGGTCGTGGAAAGGAACGGCTGGTACTACCTGTTCTTCTCGGCCAATGACATCCAGAGTGACGACGAGGTCGGCGGCATCGGCGTCGCCCGCTCCCGAAGTCCGGGCGGACCCTTCGAGGACTATTTAGGCAGGCCGTTGATCGACCGGTTCCACAACGGTGCGCAGCCGATAGACCCGTTCGTGTTCCAGGATGCCGACGGCGCCTGGTACATCACGTACGGTGGCTGGCGGCACTGCAACATCGCGCGGCTGAACGACGATTTCACCGGTTTCGTGCCGTTCGAGGACGGCACCACATTCAGGGAGATCACGCCGGAGGGCTACGTGGAGGGGTCGTTCATGCTGCTCAAGGATGGGCGGTACTACTTCATGTGGTCCGAGGGCGGGTGGACGGGGCCGGACTACGCGGTCGCCTACGCCGTCGCCGAATCACCGATCGGGTCCTTCCGGCGCATCGGGAAGATCCTCCAGCAGGATTCCGCCGTGGCTACGGGGGCGGGGCATCACTCGGTGCTGCGCGCGGCGGGGTCGGACACGTGGTACATCGTGTACCACCGGCGGCCGCTGGGCGAGACGGATCGGAACCACCGCGTGGTGTGCATTGACGAGCTTCGGTTCGCGCCCGACGGCCGGATCGAGCCGGTGAAGATCACGATGGAGGGTGTGAGGCGGGATCCCCTCGAGTGAGTGACGGTTAACCCCAGTCCTTGGAGCCCGGCGCGACGGCGCGGAGGGAGCGGAGGAGCGAGAAGGCGGGCAGGCGGTCAGGCGGGTAGGCGGTTAGTTGCTCCGCGTCTTGGCTGACCGCCTGACCGCCTGGCCGGCTAACCGCCTGCAGTCCCCGCACTTCCTCGGCGATGACGTTCAGCGTCCCGTCGTCCTTGGCGAGCTTTCCCTTCACCCACAGGTACGGCTCGCCCCGAATGGCCAGGCGGTCACGTTCGTAGACGTCGGGGCGGACGATGATGTTGGTCATCCCGGTCTCGTCTTCCATCAGAATGAACACGAAGCCCTTGGCGGTCTGGGGCCGCTGGCGGGCGACCACGAGGCCCACCAGCTCGAGCACGTCGCCGTGCTCGAAGTCGGCGAGCTGTGCGCTCTTCACGGCGTTGGGCGGCAGCGCACCCGCGAGCAGGCTCAGCGGATGGCCGCTCGCCGCGAAGCCCAGCACCGCATACTCGGCGAGTAACCGCTCACTCACGTCCACCCCGCCAAAGTGGAGCGTGTCGTGGGGGTGGTTGAGCGGCAGCTCGAGCTGGCGGCGCACGCGCCTGGGATCGCGGTTTTCCTTGGGGCCGAGCCAGAGGCCCACCTGCCAGAGCAGCTCGCGGCGCGTGAGCCCGAAGTCGTCGCAGGCGCCCACCCACACCAGGTGATCGAACGCGTTGCGCGTGAGCCCGGACGGCGCGCGACGGACGATGTCGCTCAGACCCCGGTAGGGGCCGTTCCGCCCGCGCTCCTCGACCACTGCCTGGGCGTGCTCCTCGTTCCACTCACGGATGAAGCCCAGCCCGACCCGGACCGCCCCGGCCCCCGTCCCATCCCCACCCCGATGCAGAGGGGCAGAGGGGGAGAGGGGCAGTGGTTCTACCGTGCACCAGACGTCGCTCCGGTTGATGTCGGGCAACAGGACATTCACGCCGTGGCGCACGGCGTCGCGGCCGAGCGCGTCGATCGAGTAGAAGCCCATGGGCTGGTTGTTGAACAGCGCGGCGTAGTACTCGACGGGGTGATAGTGGAACAGCCACGCCGACTGGTAGGCGAGCAGGCCGAACGCGGCGGCGTGCGACTTGGGGAAGCCGAACTCGGAGAAGGCGACGACCTGCTCGAACACCCGCTTGGCGGTCTCCTCGGTTACGCCGTTCTTCGCGGCGCCGTCGCGGAACTCCTCCCAGAATCCTTCCAGCAGCTCGCGTGACCGCCGCCGGCTCATGGCCCGCCGCAGCGCCTCGGCCTGACCGGCGGTGAAGCTCGCCAATGCCTGGCAGACCTGGAGCACCTGGTCCTGGAAGATGATGACGCCGAGCGTCTCGCCGAGGGCATCGCGCAGCAGGGGGTGGTCCACCGGGGGTTGATAGGGAACGCCGCGCGCCCGCGCGTAGCGTTGGGCCTCACGGCGCCGGACGTACGGGTTCACGGCGCCGCCCACGATGGGCCCGGGCCGTACGATGGCCACCTGGACGGCAAGGTCGGGGAGGTTCCGCGGTCGCACGCGGCGGATCATCTGGATCTGCGCGCGGCTCTCGATCTGGAACAGACCGATCGTGTCGCCCCGGCAGATGCGATCGTAGATGGCCTCGTCCTCGAAATCGATGCGGGAGAGGTCCGGCGGCGCACCTTCGCGCCGGGCCACCATCTCCACGCACTCTTCAACCAGCGACAGCATGCCGAGGGCGAGGAAGTCGATCTTCACGAACCGTGCGTCGTCGCAGGAGTCCTTGTCCCACTGACAGAGCACGCGGTCGGGCATGGCGGACAGCTCGAGCGGCACGATCTCCACGAGCGGCCGGCTGGAGATGATCATGCCGCCCACGTGCTGGGAGATGTGGCGCGGGAGCCCCGCGATGTCTTCGGCCAGCTCGCAGAGGTCGCGCCAGAGCGGGGCGTCCACCTTGTCGGCAAGGCCGGGGATGCGCCCCATCTCCTCGCGGATCGCGGCGGCCGACTCGTAGGACGAGGCGAGCTTCGCGATCTGCTCGATCTCGCCCATCGGCAGGTCGAGCGCCTTGCCGATCTCGCGCACCGCGGAGCGCAGTCGGTAGGTGGGGAACGTGCAGACGAGCCCCACGTGTTCGGCGCCGTAGCGCGTGTACACCCGCCGGATCAGCTCCTCGCGGATCTCGCGCGGGAAGTCGAGGTCGATGTCCGGGATGGAGGCCAGCGTCTCGTTGAGGAACCGGCCGATGAACAGGTTGCTGCGAATGGGATCGATGTGCGAGAGGCCAAGCAGGTAGCAGATGATGGACGAGACCGACGAGCCGCGCCCCCGGCCGGGCAGCAGGTTGCCGGAGGCGCGGCGGCTGCCGGCGCGCACGTCGGCCGCCACCTCGCGCGCGAGGTCG
>DAINBS010000036.1:0-14820 GCA_036732805.1 Gemmatimonadales bacterium
CTTCGCTTCCCCTCCGCCCCTCCGCCCCTCTGCCCCTCTGCCCCTCCTTTCTGCTTAGCTTAGCAGGAGCGACCAAGAACGTTCCCTGCATCCCTGGGGGGTCCGATGATATTCCACTCCCGGCTGCTCACGCCGTCACTCCTCCTGCTCCTGAGCGCCTGCGCGGTCAATCCGGCCACCGGCCGGCGCGAGTTCATGCTCGTGAGCGAGGATCAAGAGCTGGCGATGGGCAAGCAGTACGATCAGCAGCTCGTGGCCGAGTTGGGTCTCTACAACGACTCGGCGCTCGCCAACTACGTCCAGCGTCTGGGCGCCCGGCTGGCGGCGCTGTCCGAGCGGCCCCAGCTCCCGTGGGCGTTCCGGCTGGTGGACGATCCCGTCATCAACGCCTTCGCCGTCCCGGGCGGCTACATCTACATCACGCGCGGCATCATGGCGAACATGGGCTCCGAGGCGCAGCTCGTGAGCGTGCTGGGACACGAGATCGGCCATGTCACGGCGCGCCACACCGCGCAGCAGATGACGCAGCAGCAGCTGTTCGGCCTCGGGCTCGCGGTCGGCTCGATGTTCTCGCCCGAGGCGGCCAACATCGCCAGCGTCGCCGTGGGCTTCCTGTTCCTCAAGTTCTCGCGCGACGACGAATCGCAGGCGGACGAGCTGGGGTTCCGCTACATGCACGCCGCGAACTACGATCCACGCGAGGCGGCGGACATGTTCTCGCAGCTGGCACGCGTGTCGGGCACGAGCGGCAGCCGGCTCCCGGAATGGCAGTCCACGCATCCGGATCCGGAGAACCGCTACGAGAAGGCGCTGGCGCGTGCGGCCACCGTGCCCGAAGCCGAGCTGTCGGCGGCCCTCGTGCGCCGCGACGAGTACCTCCAACGCCTGGACGGTGTGGTCTACGGCCCGAACCCGCGGCAGGGATACTTCATCGAGTCCCGGTTCCTGCATCCCGACATGGCGTTCGAGTTCACGTTCCCGGCGGGGTGGAAGTACGCCAATCAGGCCTCGGCGGTGCTCGCGCAGAGCGCGCAGAGCGACGGCGCCATGCAGCTCACGACGGCCCAGGGGGCCCCGGCGGAGGCGGCCCGCGCATTCTTCGCCACCGAGGGCATCTCGGGCAGCCCCACGACCGCCACGATCAACGGCCTTCCCGCCGCGGGCGGCGCCTTCAGCGTCCAGACCGAGCAGGGCGTGCTCCAGGGCGAGGTGCAGTTCATCCAGCACCGGCAGCTCACGTTCCAGTTCCTGGGATTTGCCCCGACGGCCCGGTGGTCGGCGTATCAGGGCGCGGTGCGCTCGGCGCTCCGCAGCTTCCGGCCGCTCACCGACCAGCAGCTGCTGGCCGTGCAGCCGTGGCGCATGGACATCGTGCGGGTGGATCGGTCCCAGACGCCGGCCGAGTTCGTGGTGCGGTATCCGGGGCCCGTTTCCGCGGAGGACATTGCCCTGCTGAACCAGGTTGATGCGGGCGGGCGCTTCATGAACCGCAACCTGGTGAAGCGGATCGTGGGCCAGCCGCTGCCGCGGTGAGTTCCGGGCGCGCGGCGCCGTCGGCGGCGCGCACCGCGCGCATTCTGCACGGCGCGCTGTTCGCCGGCACCGTCGTGGCGCTCGTCGTGCTGGCCTCGCTGCGCACGGCGTCGGCCGTTCCGCCGGTGTCACTGCCCGAGGGCGGGGTGGTCCTGATCCGCGCCCTCGTGCTCACGCTCGCCGCCGGCGGGACGCTCGGTCTCCGCGTGGTGCGCCGCACCCTGCCGGACCCGCCGGCGCCGCGCGCGCTGGACGAGTGGTGGACCGCCAACCTCGGCAAGGCGATGACGCTCTGGGTGTTCCCCGACGGGGTGGGGGTCGCGGGCGCGGTCGCGTACTTCCTGTCGGGGGACGGCCTCGTGTTCGCCCTTGCGGCCGGATGGGCGCTCGCCATGTTCGTGCTCTACGCGCCCGGTCGGTTGACCAACGCGTAGGGCAGTGGTTGGCGGTTGGCGGTTGGCAGTCGCACACTCCCAACCGCGCGCCAAGTGCAGGATGCGGAGTGCAGAACAAACGGCAAACGGCAAACGGCTAACGGCTAACGGCTAACGGCCAACGCATGACACCACAGGGCTCGGCTCCACGCATCGGTGCGATTGACGTCGGCACCAACTCCATCCGGCTCATCGTGGTGGAGGTGCTGGCGGACGGGTCCTACCGCGTGCTCGACGAGGAGCGCGAGATGACCCGCCTCGGTCAGGGGCTCGATCGGTCGGGGCGGCTCGCGCCCGAGGCGCTCGAGAAGTCGCTCGAAGCCGTGGGGAAGATGAAAGCCATCGCCGACGGGTTCGGGGTCACCGAGCTGCGCGCGGCCGCCACGAGCGCCGTGCGGGAAGCCGAAAACGGGGCCGCGTTCCGGCGCGAAGCCTGGCGCCGGCACCGCGTGCGGATCGAGGTCCTCTCACCCGACGAAGAGGCGCAGCTGGCGTTCCAGAGCGCCGTCCGCCGGTTTCCGCTCGACGGCCGTGCGGTAGCTGTCGTGGACATCGGGGGCGGCAGCCTCGAGGTGGTCCTCTCGGCGGGGTCCGTGGTGGACCAGGTGCACTCGCTGCCGCTCGGCGCGGTGCGCCTCACCGAGAAGTACCTCCGGTCGGATCCGGTCCGCGACAAGCACTGGAGGAAGCTGCGGCGTGCCATTGACCGGTCCATCCAGCGGAAGATCGGCAAGCCGCCGTTCAGCGTCGAGGTGATCGTGGGGAGCGGCGGCACGTTCACCGCCCTGGGCGGGATGGTGCGGTTCGAGCGCGAAGGGCACGAGGGCAATCCGCACGGCTATGCGGTCACGCGCGCCGAGGTCACGCGCATGCTCGCCCGCTTCCTCGAGGTCCCGGAGCCCCAGCGGCGCCAGATCCCCGGCATGCCGCCCCAGCGGGCCGACATCATCGTGGCGGGCACCGCGGTCGTCTCGCGGCTCGCGCGGCACCTGCGCTGCCGGCAGATCATCGTCAACGACGGCGGCGTGCGCGACGGGCTGATCCTCGCGATGATCAGCGATCTGGGCCTGGCGGGCGCCGCGGGCGCCGCGGGCGCCGCCGCGCCCACGCGCATGGATGCGGTGCGGCGGTTCGCGCGCCGATGCCTGGCCAACGAGCGGCACGGCGAGCACGTCGCCCGGCTCGCCGGCCAGCTGTTCGACCGGCTGCGCCGCCGCTATGGGCTGCCGGCCGGAGCGCGTGAGATCCTCGTGGCGTCGGCGCTGTTGCACGACGTCGGCTTCCTCGTCAACCACAGCGGGCACCACAAGCACGCCTACCACCTGATCATGCACTCGGATCTCGCCGGCTGGTCCGCGCGCGAGATCGAGCTGATCGCGAACGTGGCGCGCTACCACCGGCGGGCCTATCCGAGCCGGTCACACGCCAATTTCGCCCGGCTCGCGAAGCCCGACCGGCCGCTCGTGCGCCGGCTCGCGGCCCTGCTCCGGCTGGGGGTGGCCCTGAACCGCAGCCATCAGCAGCTCGTGGGCGACGTGCAGGTGCATCCACGGCCCGATCGCGTGACGATCGTGGCGTTGGGCAAGACGGAGCCGGTGGTGGAGCTGTGGGATGCGCGGCGGAAGGGCGGACTGTTCGAGAAGGCCTTCGGAGTGCGTCTGACGCTCAGGTGGCAGGCTGGCGCGTCCGCTGGGGTGCCCGCGCGTGGCCGGCTGCGGGTTGTCGCGGGCGGACGCCAGTCGTAGGCGGCGCCGGCACGCCCGGCGTGGTGGCGAGCGTGAGGTTCAGGTACGCCGGATCGGCGGTGACTTCCCGTACCAGCACCGGCGACACCCAGGCCGGGACTTCCATGGAGGTGTCGGGCCGCGGCAGCTCCACTTCCGCCAGGACGAGATCGCGGTCGCGGAACTCGTCCACCTCCCACACGAGCGCTCCCACGGGCACCCGGTAGCGCCGCTTCACGACCCGGCAGCCCGCCGTGAGCGGCCAGAGCGCCGCGAACAGCTCGGCGGACGTCTCCTCCTCGATCTCGATCCGCTCGACGCCGGCGCCCAGCTTCACCGTCCGGTAGTAACGCTCGCCCTGGGCGTCGCGCGTCCGCCGCAGGCGCTCGCGCAGCCGGTCGCCGGGCAGCCAGCCCTGCTCGATCTCCTGGACCTCGCCGGCGCGGGCCTCGTCGGGCAGGGCACGGAGCAGGAACTTCCGCTCGCGCTCCACCGGCGCGCCGGCGGCGTGCCCCGTCTGCTCCGCCAGCGTAGCGGCCTCGACAAAGAACGGCCGGCCACGGTCCTGCAGCCAGTGCTTCTCGAGGTCGGCAAAGAACGCGTCGCGGCGGACGCGCACGCGGCCGGCCAGGGCCACGAGGCCCAGCTGCTCGTCGCGGCGGTGGCCGCGCCGCACGGCCGCGGTGTCGCCGTCGAGTGCAATGGCGCGCAACCCCTTGCGCCGTTCGCGGGCCGTCCGCTCCAGCGCGGCCAGCAGCATGCGTTCGAGCACGTGCGCGTCGTGCAGGTCCCCCAGCAGGTCCTGGAGGGCCCTGAGGTGGTCCACGAGCTGCTGCACGCCCTTGGATTCGCGCCGCAGCGGCTCGAGCAGGTAGCGCAGCCGCTTGGCTCTGATCCGGGCCGCGTGCGCATGCGCTTCGTCTTCCGCATCGCGGATGGCCGCGAGCCGGATCTCGAGGTCCGCCGCCTGCTGGCGCAGCAGCAGCCCGAACGTCTCATGCAGCGGCGGCGACTGGTCGCCCAGCTCCTCGAGCCGCCGCCCGAGCAGCTCCGCCGTCCGGCCGAACTCCTGCCGGACCTGGCGCCGGGCCGCCGTGTAACTCTCCCGCTTCACGGTCCGCACGCGGCGCAGGATCCAGTTGAGGCCGGTCCGCTCGCCGCGCGCGAGCGTGCCGCGCTGCGCCTCGAGCCAGGCGATCTGGACTTCGGCGTCGCGGCCGGCGTTGGTTGCCGCTCCCAGGTCGCGGAGCCGCGCGCGCACCTTGGCCGTCCCGGCGCGCCCCGCCCAGCGGCGGTACGCGCTCAGCAAGCTGCGTAACCGGCGGATCGCGACCCGGAAATCATGGAGCGCCTCTCCGTCCTTGCGGTTGTTGAGCCGCTCGAGCGCGCGCGTCGCTTCGCCCAGGTAGTCCCGGGCGATGCGGCAGACCGCGTCGGTCGTGGGTCGCGGCAGCAGGACGGCGCGGGTCGTCATTTGGGCTCGAGCATGCGGAGGACCTTGGGGGGCGCGAGCCACCGCAGCTCGGCCAGCCCGGGGCCCGGCGCCTCGGCAAAGCGGAGCAGGGCGGCCCCCCCTTTTCTCAGGGAGATGGGCGCGCTGGGCGACCCCGCCACGAACCAGCCGATCAGCACGCCCAGGTCGGGCTCGTGCCCCACCATGGCAATGCACTCCTCGGTTCGCTGAGAGAGCCAGGCGCCGATCTCGTTGGGAGCGCCGCCGTGCGCCAGGGCGTGGAGATCGAGCACGTCCAGCTTGCCGTACTCCTCCACCAGCACTTCCGCCGTCTGCGCTGCGCGGGCGAGCGGGCTCGTGGCGACAAGTTCGAGCTTGGGCACCAGCGCGTGGATCCCGCGCGCGTTCTCGCGCATGCGCTTGCGACCCTCGGGCGTGAGCGGTCGCTCCCCGTCCGGCCGGCCCGACTCGGCCCACGCGTCGCGCTCACCGGCAATGCCGTGCCGAACGATCAGCAGGTCCACGGTCTCCCTCCCCCCCGGAAACCTATCACCCGGGATTCGTTGGCCGTTAGCCGTCAGCCGTTGGCCGTTAGCCGTTTGCCGTTTGCCGTTTGCCGTGAGCCGTAAGCCGTTAGCCGTTAGCCGTTAGCCGCTAGCCGTTTGCCGCAAGCCGTGAGCCAGAGGCCGCTTAGCGCCGGCGGGCAGCAGCAGCGTTTCGGGCACATGCGGCTCACGGCGTTGGGGTGGGGGGAGGACGGTCAACGGCTAAACGGCCACCGGCCAATGGTTTAAGGAAGCCCTGCACAAGTCTCGCGGTGGGATGCTGCGGCCGCTGAAGTGAGCAAGTAGGGCGGATGGTGGGCCGGGAACCGCCTCACGTACGCGGCCTCCGCACCCCACCGTTTCGACTTGCGCAGAGACTGTCTCTCACGGCCGACGGCCAACGGCCAACGGCTAACGGCTAACGGCTAACGGCCAACGGCTAACGGCTAACGGCCAACGTCAATCAGCCGGCTCCACGTCGTCGTGGGGCAGGGTGCCGCGGGGCGACCGCAGGTAGATGAACGGGGTCTGGTACAGGAAGTTCGAGACGCGCGACAGGTAGATGTCCGCGTACCGCTCGAGCTGGCGGGCGAGATAGCTCTTGTCGTTGCCGGCGCGCAGCAGCGGCCCCCAGCGGGCGTTGCTCAGCTCCGCCGCGCGCACCGCGAGCGGGGCGAGGTCTTCGTCCAGCGCCGCGAGCCGGGCCCGCAGCCGCCCCAGCTCGGCCTCCAGCTCGGCCACGGACCGGTCGGGCTTCGGGCCGTACCCCTCCCGGTGGCGCTGGATCCCGAGCCGCGCCTGGCACATGCCGAACTCCAGCGATTCCTTCTCGCCCATGAGCTGCTGCAGGAAGCGCCGCGGCGCCTCGAACGCGTCCTCCGCGGCCAGGTCGTCCTCCAGCTCGTGCAGCACCAGCGCGGTCCGCCACCGCAGCACGTTCTTGGACACGTGCACGTCGGCAAACAGGTGGTCGCCCACGTACAGGATCTGGTCGCCGGTGACGCCCAGGTGGTGCTCCACGAGCGCCGCGTTGCCGCCCACGTAGGCGGCGCCCGCGGTGAGGCCCAGCGCCGGCCGCAGCAGGCCTTCGTCGTTCACGATCTCGAACACCGGGCTCCGGCTGCCGAAAAAGTCGGGCTTCCGTGCCTGGACGATCACGACCTCGAAGAGGTCTCTCCAGGTGAGCTTGTCCGGCAGGAACCGGTCGAAGGCGTAGCTCATGAGGGCGCGGGTGTACGGCCACTCGGAGTTCGTGATCAGCATCAGGCGCTTGCCGGCGCGCTGCTGGTCCAGCAGCGCCAGCGGCGTCTCGGGATCCAGCTCCACGAACCGGTCGGGGTCGGCCAGGATTTCGCCCTTGAGCACGCCCTCCATGTGCGCCTCGTCGATCAGGCGGCGCGTGCGCTCGTAGAGGTCCGCGTAGCCCAGCACCTCCGGCAGCTCGCGCCGGTCCAGCCGGTCCACGAGCTGGGCGTACATGCAGCCTTCCGACAGCGCGAACAGCGTGTTGAGGAACACGAACCGGCGGTCGGCCAGGTCCACGACGGTCCGCGCGTAGGCCCGCCGCTGCTCCTCGAAGTCGAGCTGCCGCGTGCCGTGGTACGCCCGCTTCACGTAGCCGAACCGGTTGGCCTTGAGCACGTTGCCCAGCTCGGTGTCGATCACGAGGCCGCGGACGATCAGCAGCGGGTCGAACGCCAGGTCCGCCACGGGCCAGCGCTGGTCCAGGAACTTGCGCCGCAGGTGCTCGTAGGCCTGCCGTTCCCACTCGTCCACCCGGTAGTGGATGAGCGTGTAGTCCATGTCGTAGCCGATGGCCCGGATGGCGCGCAAGTTGAGCGTGCGGTTGCAGAACACGCCGCGCGCGCGGGGCGGCCGCGTCGGAGCGGGGTCGTGCGCGGTCATGATTCGGCGGCCGGGGCGGCCACGAGGTGGTTGAGCGGCCCGTGCCCGCCGCCCAGGCCCGGGGCGGTGGCGATGGCGCGATGCACGAAGTCGAGCGCGTCGGCCACCGCGCGCTCCAGCGGGCGGCCGTGGGCGAGGCCCGCCGCGACCCCGGCCGACAGCGTGCACCCGGTGCCGTGCGTGGACGTCGTGATGATCCGGGAATGACTGAAGTGCCGCACGTCCAGGGAGGTCACGAGCACGTCCACCACCACCTCGTCGTCCAGGTGGCCGCCCTTCACCAGGGCCGCGTCCGCGCCCTGGAGCACGAGCGCGCGGCCCGCCTTCTCCATTTGTGCGACGGTCTCCACGGGGTCCTCCACCAGCAGCGCCGCTTCGTCGAGGTTCGGCGTCACGACCGTGGCGAGTGGCAGCAGGCGGGTCCGCACCGTGCGCAGGGCGTCCGCATCCAGCAGGCGGTCGCCCGAGGTAGCCACCATCACGGGATCGCACACGTAGTTGCGCAGCCGGTGCCGGGCGATGCCGTCGGCGACCTCCTCGACGAGCGCCGCCGTGGCGAGCATGCCGGTCTTGCACGCGGCCGGGGGAAGGTCCGCGGCCACCGCGTCGATCTGGGCCCGGACGTTCTCGAGGGGGACGGTGTGCACAGCGGACACGCCGCGGGTGTTCTGCGCCGTGAGGGCCACGATCACCGACGTGCCGAACGCGCCGAACTGGTGGAACGTCTTCAGGTCCGCCTGGATGCCGGCGCCCCCTCCCGAGTCCGATCCGGCGATCGTCAGCACGACCCGCATGGTCATCCCTGTGCGAACCTCCGGCGCATGGTATGATTGGTGGTCGCGGGAGACCAGGATGCCCTCACAGCTCGTCACGACCATCCGCAATCTACAGCAGCGCAAGGGGCGCAGGCGGCGCGGCCAGACGCTCGCCGAGGGCGTGCGGCTCGTCGAGGAAGTGCTGGCCGCGGGCGTCTCGTGCGACGGCGTCGTCGCCGCGCGCGGGCTCGCGGACACGCCGCGCGGGGCGGCGCTGCTCGAGGCGCTGGCGGGACACGCGATCCCCATCGAGGAAGTGGGCGAGAGCGAGTTCCGCGGGCTCGCCGCCACCGACACGCCGCAGGGCGTCGTCGCGGTGATCGAGGTTCCCACCTGGTCGCTGGCGGACGTCGCGGCCCGCCCGGGCGCGCCGGTGCTCGTGCTCGACGCGGTGCAGGATCCCGGCAACGTCGGGACGCTGCTGCGCACGGCGTTCGCCCTCGGCGCCGCGGGCGCCGTGCTGCTGCGCGGCTCGGCCGACCTCGCCAACCCCAAGGTGATTCGCGCCGCGATGGGCGCCTCGTTCCGGCTGCCGGCCGCGGCCGCGGAGCCCGCCGAGTTCGTCGCCTGGTGCCGCCAGACCGGGACGAGCGTGTGGGCGGCCGTCGCGGAGGGCACGGCCCTGGCACGGGCGGCCGCGCCCGACCGGCTCGCGCTGGTGGTGGGCAACGAGGGGGCCGGGGTGAGCGAGGAGCTGCGCGCGCTCGCGGTGCAACAGGTGGCCATCCCGCTCGCCCGCGGCGCCGAGTCGCTCAACGTGGCGGTGGCGGCGGGCATCCTGCTCTACGAGGCCACGCGCGGTGCCTGAGTGGTTCGTGATCGTCTGGGCCGGCCTGCTCGGAGCCGCCGTCGGCAGTTTTCTCAACGTCTGCGTGTACCGCCTGCCGCGGAACGAGTCGCTGCTTCACCCGCCGTCAACGTGTCCACGATGCGGCACCCGCATTGCCTGGTACGACAACGTGCCGGTGCTGGGATGGCTCTGGCTGCGGGGGCGTTGTCGGAAGTGCCGTGAGCCGATCTCGGTGCAGTATCCGCTGATCGAGCTGGCGGTGGGCCTGCTCTGGGCCGGGGCCGCCTGGCGCTGGGGATTGGGCTGGACCGCAGTGTCGGCCGCCGCGTTCGGGACGCTGCTCCTTGGGATCACGCTCACCGACGCCCGGCACTACGTCATCCCGCACGAATTCACCATCGGCGGGCTCGCGCTGGGGACCGTGATCGCCGCCATCCAGGGGTGGGGCGCGCTCTCCACCGCGCTGCTCGGCGCCGCCACGGGGTTCGGCCTGCTCTACGGCATCGCCTGGGCGGGGGAGAAGGTGTTCCGCAAGGAGGCCATGGGCGGCGGCGACATCTGGATGATGGCCATGGTCGGCGCCTTCGTTGGCTGGAAGGGCGTGCTGCTCACCATCTTCCTCGGCGCCCTGCTCGGCACCGTGGTGTTCGTGCCGTTGGCGTGGCTCACCCGCCGGCACCCCCACTGGCAGCACTCCGAGGATTCGGCGGAGCCCGGATTGCCGCTCGTTCCGTTCGGGATTTTCCTGGCGGCGGGCGCAGCGGTCACGTTTCTGGCCGGCGATGCTCTGATTCGCTGGTACCTCGGCTTCGTGCTGGGGGGATGAGCCTGCCGCAGCCGAGACGCGGACAGGACAGAGACGGACAAGGAGAGACGGACGGGGACGGGAAAACGGGGCTGGTCCGTCTCCGTCCGTCCTTGTTCGGTCCATCCTCGTCCGTCTGGTTCTCCGTAGGTTTGATCCCATGACAGGTCGGATTTCCCCCATTCCAACCCTCCATCCCTCCCCGTCGTCCAATTCAGTGCATGGACGACACCGCCCCCGCCGTGGATAGCCCGAGCCGGCCCATGCCGGCGGATGCCGTGGATGTGGCCCTCGCGCAGAGCGGGGACCAGCAGGCCTTCGAGCGCCTGTACCGGGCCCACGTGGGGCGGGTGTTCGGGCTCGCGCTCCGGATGGCGGGGCCGGGGGCGGTGGAGGAGCTGACCCAGGACGTGTTCGTCCGGGCCTGGGAGAAGCTGGGCAGCTTCCGCGGGGAGGCGGCGTTCGGGACCTGGCTGCACCGGCTGGCGGTGAACCTGCTGCTCTCCGAGCGGACCCGGCGGGGCCGGGAACGGAAGCGGCTGGACGAGGACGACGCGGCGCTGGAACGCCAGGCGGGGCGGCGGGAGACCCCGGAGGTCGGGATGGACCTCGACGTGGCGATTGGGCGGCTGCCGGACGGAGCGCGACAGATCTTCGTCCTGCACGACGTGGAAGGCTACAAGCACGAGGAGATCGGTGAGATGCTCGGCATAGCGGTGGGAACCTCCAAGGCGCAGCTGCACCGGGCACGGATGCTCCTGCGCGGGCACCTGGAGCCGGGCCTGAAGGGTGGGCACTGACATGAACGATCGCGACGTGTGGACCGCACGGCTGTCCGAGTACGTGGACGGCGACCTGCCGGCCGACGAGCGGGTGGCGCTGGAACGGCATCTGCCCGAATGCGCGGAGTGCCGGGATACGATCGCCGACCTGCGGCGCATCCAGTCCCTCGCGAGCACGCTCGGAACGCGGGAGCCCCAGCGGGACCTGTGGCCGGGCATCCAGCGGCGCATCGGCGAAGCGGAGCGGGCGCCCGGCGTACTGCCGTTCCGGCGGCGCCTGGCGTTCACCGTGCCGCAGCTGGCCGCGGCGGCCGTGCTCATGATGATCGTGGGGGCCGGCACCGCAACGCTCGCCCTGCGGGAACGCGGCACGCCCGCGCCCGGGGGCGCGCCAGTCGCGGTCGGGAGCCCCACCGTACAGCCCGCGGCGTTCGCGGGAACCACATCGTATGACGCGGCCATCGCCGACCTCGAGCGGGTGCTCGCGGACCACGGGGACGATCTCGACAGCGCCACCGTCCGGGTGCTGCGGCAGAGCCTCGAGACGATCGACCGGGCCATCCTCCAGGCGCGCGCGGCGCTCGAGTCGGACCCGAGCGACCCATACCTGAACGCGCATCTCGCGGACACGATGCGCCGGAAGCTGAACCTCATGCGGCGGGCCGCCACGATGGTGGCCGCGTCCTAGCGGCAAGGAGACGGACATGGTGATCGCATCATTGGCGCTCGCGGCCCTGCTGGGCCTGCAGCAGCAGACCGATACGACGGTGACCGTGCCGGCGGGGACGCGGCTCGAAGTGAGCAACCACGCCGGGACCACGCACATCACGACCTGGGACCGGGACGCCGTGCGGGTCCGCGCGCAGCACGGCAGCCGGGACGTCATCGAGATCGAGCTGCGCGGCTCGGTGCTCTCCGTCGAAGGGGAGCGCTACCGGGGCGGCCCGCCCATGGTGGATTACGAGATCACCGTGCCCCGGGGCATGGCGGTGAGCGTGGACGGTGTCGAGAACGAGGTCACGATCGAGGGTGTCGGCGGCGACATCGAAGTGGCGACGGTCGAGGGCGCGGTCACCATCCGCGGCGCCGGGGGCGAGGTGAGCGTGTCCACGGTGGAAGGGGACGTCGTGCTCGAGGGCGGCCGCGGCCGGATCGCCATCACCGGGGTCGAGGGCATGGTGAGCGTCACCGGGGCCAGCGGCGCCATCACGGTCGAAACCGTGGACGGCGACATCACGTTGGAGAACGTGCAGAGCGCGGATGTGGACCTGGGCACCGTTGACGGGAACGTCACGTATCACGGGACGGTGCAGGACGGCGGCCGCTACCGGCTCACGTCGCACCAGGGCGACCTGGTGCTCGCGATGGCGGCGGGGGTGAACGCCGCGGTGTCGGTGGCCACGTTCGACGGGACCTTCGAGGCCGATCCGGCCTTCAGCGTGCAGGTGTCGCAGATCCGGCCGGGCCGCCGGTTCAGCTTCACCCTGGGCACGGGGTCAGCCAAGGTCGAGCTCGAGAGCTTTGAGGGCGCGATTCGCCTCGAGCGCCGGTAGAGAAGGGCAGTGAGGGCAGTAAGGGCAGTGAGGGCAGTGAGGGCAGGGAACGTGGTGGGAGACCGGGGCGTGACGGGTGGGCGCTGCGGATACATGGCATCGAGAAGGAGATCGGCAATGCGGACAGGATGGACACTCGCCGCCGTGGGCGGCCTGATGACCCTCGGATATCCTGGGATGGGGTCCGAGGTGGCGACCGCCCCCGACGTGGGCGCGGTGGCGCAGGAGGCGCAGGATTTCCGCTGGAGCGGCCGGATCGAGGCGGGCAAGACGCTCGAGATCCGCGGCGTGAACGGCGCGGTCGCGGTGGAGCGCGCGACGGGAGCCGAAGCCGAGGTCGTGGCGCACAAGACGGGTCGGAGGAGCGACCCGGCGGATGTCGAGATCGTGGTGGTGCCGCACGACGGCGGCGTCACGATCTGCGCCGTGTATCCGGCCGTGGACGGCCGCGAGAACGAGTGCGAGCCCGGTGGCGGCCACAACAGCACGCGTGACAACGACGTCGAAGTCGAGTGGACCGTGAAGGTCCCCGACGACGTCAAGCTGGGCGCGTACACGGTGAACGGCGACGTCACCGTCCGTGAGGTCGGTGCCGAGGTGCGGGCGGGCACCGTGAACGGCGACGTGGACGTGAGCACGCGTGGCGTGGCCGAAGCCTCGACCGTGAACGGGTCCATCCGCGCGGTGCTGGGGCGCGGGGACTGGACCGGGGCCATGGAGTTCAGCACGGTGAACGGCGGCATCACGGTCGAGGTGCCGGATGGCTTCAACGCCACCGTGGAGGCCTCCACGGTGAACGGCGACATCGAGACCGACTTCCCGATCACGGTCCAGGGCCGCTTCGGCTCGCGGCGCCTCCGGGGGACCATCGGGACCGGTGGGCGGGACCTGGAACTGGAGACGGTGAACGGGTCCATCAGGCTCGTGAAGACCTGAGAACGGCAGAAGAGAGGGGCAGAGGGGCAGAGGGGCAGAGATGCAGACCTGCCCCTTTTCTCTGCCCCTCTGCCCCTTTTCTCTGCCCCTCTGCCCCTCTGCTCTGCCCCTCTGCCCCCCTTTTCTGCAGTTTCGGCGTTCCTGCCCTATGATTCTCCGATGCGCTTGCTCTCGCTCTCCCTGGCTGCCCTTCTGCTTTCCTCCTGCCGGCCCCCAGTCCCCACGACCGACTCCGAAGTCCGTCGCCTGGCCGAGGACGTGATCCCGCGCATCGAGCGCACGGTGGGCCTCGAGTTCCGCGATTCGCCCAAACTTGCGGTGCGCGACCGCGCGGCGGTCGAGCGGTACCTGATCGGCCGGCTCGACGCGGAGTATCCGACGGAGCGGATGGATGCGGTCGCCACCGCCTATCGCCTGTTCGGCCTGATCCCCGACACGCTGGACCTGCGCGCCATGCTGCTGGGTGTGCTCTCCGAGCAGGTCGTGGGCTACTACGATCCCGACTCGCTCACGCTGTACGTGGTCGAGGGCACCGACCCCGCGCAGATCCGGCTCGTGCTGGCGCACGAGCTGGTGCACGCGCTCCAGGGGCAGTACGTGCCGCTCGATTCCCTGCTGGCGCTGCGCAACGAGAACGACCGGCAGATGGCGGCCCAGGCGGTGCTCGAGGGACAGGCCACGCTGGCCTCGCTCACCGCGATGTTCGACGAGGAGCGCCTGCGGGAGCTGGGCAGCTTCTGGGGCGACGTCCGCGCGTCAGTGCGGCAGCAGCAGGAGCGCATGCCGTTGTTCGCGTCGTCCCCGCTCGTGATCCGCGAGGGACTGCTGTTCCCGTACCTCGCGGGCGCCGACTTCGTGCGCTGGTTCGGCGAGACGTATCCCGACACGCTGCCGTTCGGGGCGCGGATGCCGCAGTCCACGGAGCAGATCCTGTACACCGACCGGTACGCCAAGGGGGACGCGCCGGTGACCCTCCGGTTCCGCCCGGCGCCGCACGCGGGCGAGGCGCTCTACGAGGACACGTGGGGCCAGTTCGAGACGCGGCTCGTGCTGCGCGAGCTCACCGGCAGCGAGTCGCTGGGCAGCGCGGGGGCACTCGGCTGGGAAGGCGACCGCTTTGCCGTGTACCGTCACGCGTCAGGCGACGCGCTGGTGTGGTGGTCGGTGTGGGAGACGCCGCAGGCCGCGGCCAAGTTCGCGGCCATGCTCGAGCGGTCCTGGGGCCGGGACGGGCGCCGCTGGGCGATCCGTCAGGAATCCGTCGAGGGGCTGCCGGCGGTGGTGCTCATGGACGCACCGGCCGCGTGGCCCGGGTGGGAGCGCCTGCCGGGGGTCGGTATCGTCGAGTAGCAGCCTGCGACGTGAGGACGTGAGGACGTGAGGACGTGAGAACGTGAGAACGTGAGGACGTGAGGACGTCAGAGGTTCAAGATCCTCCCCACCCCGAACGCGCCGATCCCGACGATCCCGCCGAGCACGAACCCCAGCCGGACGATGATGTCCAGCTCGCGCTGCGTGGTGGCGCGGACGATCTCCTCGATCCGG
>DAINBS010000037.1:0-14772 GCA_036732805.1 Gemmatimonadales bacterium
AGCGTGCCGCGGCCGTAACATCCGGCGCCGCGACTTCCCCCCACCCCTGCGGGTTCCTACCTTACGAGAGTCGTTTGCCCCGGAGGCCGTGGTGCCGCGTCGTTGGGTCAACCTGCTCGTGCTCGCCGGGATCGCCTCGGCCGGTACCCTCACGGCTCAGGGGCCTGTCGTCTATCGCGTGCCGGTGACCGGCACGATCGAGATGGGCATCGCCCCGTTCATCAAGCGCGCCATTGCCGAGGCGGAAGCCGCAGGCGCCCGCGCGATCATCCTCGATGTGAACACGCTGGGCGGACGCGTGGACGCCGCGCTCCAGATCGTTGACGCCATCGGCGCCGCCACGGTGCCGATCTATGCCTTCGTGGACCCCCGGGCCATCTCGGCCGGCGCGCTCATCTCGATCTCCACGGATTCCGTGTTCATGACGGCCGACGCCACCATGGGTGCCTCCACGGTCGTGGACGCCGAGGGCACCAAGGTCTCCGAGAAGGCGCAGAGCGTGATGCGCGCGCAGTTCCGCGCCCTGGCCGAACGCCGCGGCCTCGACCCGCGCATCGGCGAGGCCATGGTGGACGAGACCATCGCCATCGAGGGCATCGTGGAGGAAGGCAAGCTGCTCACGCTCACGGCCGGTGAGGCGGAGCGCGTGGGCTACGGGATCGAGGTCACCGGGTTCGACGACGTGCTCGCCCGGCTCGGCATTGCCGGGGCCGAAATCGTGCGGCCGCGCGCCAACTGGGCCGAGGGACTCGTGCGGTTCCTCTCGCATCCGATCGTCGCCCCCATTCTGCTTTCCCTGGGCGTGCTCGGGCTCGTGATCGAGATCAAGACGCCCTCGTTTGGGCTGGCCGGCCTGGTCGGGCTTGCGTCGCTGGGCGCATTCTTCGGCAGCCACCTGATTATCGGTCTCGCCGGGTGGGAAGAGGTGATCCTCCTCGCCGCCGGCCTCGTCGCCCTGGGGATCGAGGTGTTCGTGGTGCCCGGATTCGGGATTGCGGGGGTCATCAGCATTATCTGCGTGGGCTCCGCCGTGTTCCTGGCCCTGATCGGAAGCCTCCCCACGTGGGCGGACGTCGCCCGGGCGTCGGGGATCCTGGCGACTTCCATCGGCATCATCGGCGCCGCCATCTACCTGATCGTGCGGAACCTGCCCACGAGCGAGCGCTGGCGCGGCATCTTCCTCAAGGCCGCGAGCCACGCCGACGAGGGCTACATCTCGGGCGATTTGCGCGACGACCTCATCGGCCGGATCGGCGTGGCACTGACGGATCTCCACCCCGGCGGCACCATCGAGCTGGACGAGGAGCGGTTGGATGTCGTCACCGAAGGCGACTACGTGAAGCGCGGCACCAACGTCCGCGTCGTCCGATCCGAGGGCTACCGACTGGTCGTGAAGCCGCTGGACCAGTTGACCTGACCGGACAGACAGGACCACAGGAGCAACCACATGGATCTCACGCAGTTGGGCCCCTTCGTGCTGGTGATTGCCGTCATCGGCGCCATCATCGTCTTCAGCATGTTCGTGTACTTCATCCCGGTGGGCCTCTGGATCGAGGCGCTCGCGGCCGGCGTCCGGGTGGGGCTCACGAACCTGGTCGGGATGCGACTCCGGAAAGTGAGCCCCGCCGCGGTCGTGCGGCCGCTCGTGAAGGCGAGCAAGGCGGGGATACCCCTGAATACGGACATGCTCGAGGCCCACTACCTGGCGGGCGGCAACGTGGACCGCGTGGTCAACGCGCTCATCGCGGCCGACAAGGCCGGCATCGCACTCGATTTCAAGAAGGCCACGGCCATCGACCTCGCGGGCCGCGACGTGCTCGAGGCGGTCCAGGTGTCGGTGAACCCCAAGGTCATCCAGACGCCCAAGGTGGCCGCGATGGCCAAGGACGGCATCCAGCTCATCGCGATCGCCCGCGTCACGGTCCGGGCCAACATCAACCGGCTGGTGGGCGGTGCGGGCGAGGAGACGATCCTGGCCCGGGTGGGCGAGGGCATCGTCTCCACGATCGGCTCGTCGGAGTCGCACAAGAAGGTGCTCGAGAACCCCGACAACATCTCGAAGACCGTGCTCGCCAAGGGCCTCGACAGTGGCACGGCGTTCGAGATCCTCTCGATCGACATCGCGGACGTGGACGTGGGCGAGAACATCGGCGCCAAGCTGCAGACCGATCAGGCCGAGGCCGACAAGCGGATCGCCCAAGCCAAGGCCGAAGAGCGGCGGGCCGCCGCGGTGGCCCTCGAGGGCGAAATGGTGGCCCGGACGCAGGAAATGCGGGCCAAGGTGGTCGAGGCCGAGGCGCAGGTGCCGCTCGCCATCGCCGAAGCGTTCCGCAGCGGCCACCTGGGGGTCATGGACTTCATGCGGTATCGCAACGTCGAGAGCGACACCGTGATGCGCCAGGCCATCGCCAAGGGTGGAACGGGCGGAGAGAAGCAGGGGACGTGACGCGATGAGCGGCGATCTCTTCGAGCTGCTGTTCGTCGTCGCCTTCATCCTGTTCGGGATCCTGGGTGGGCGAAAGAAGAAGCCCGGGGCGGGGCAGCGGCAGCTTCCCCAGCCGCGGCCCCGGCCGCGTCCGGCCCCCCGACCAGTACCCGAGCGCTCCCCCCTCGCGCGGCGCTCCCCACCAGCCGCGCCACCGACGGCGCAGGACGCGCTGCTTCGGGAGCTGGAGGGACTGCTCACGGGCCAGCGCCCCGCACCGGTCGAGGCGGAGCCGGAGTGGGTGTCCACCTCGAGCGACCGGGTGCCGGACCCCGAGGAAGCCCGGTCCCTCGAGTCGCTGGAAGCCGAAGCATCCGCGGTCTGGGAGGAAGGCCTGGAGCGGGCCTCCGAGACCAGCGGCACGCCCCGATGGGCCGAGGGTCGGGATCGGGAGGCCGGAACCCTGGAGACGCTCGAGGAAGCGGGTGAGGGTTCGCACAAGCGCTTCCACGAGCGGTACGCCATCGCCGCACGAGCGGAGTCGCGGTCGCCGCGGAGCCCGACGTTCGACATGAACGAGGTCCGCCGCGCGATCGTGTGGTCGGAGATCCTCGGCCCGCCAGTGTCCGTACGTTAGCCGTTGGCTGTTAGCCGTGGGCCGTGCGTCATCGCCGGCTGACGGCAAACGGCAAACGGCAAACGGCTGACGGCCAACGGATTATCTTTTCACCATGATCGACTCCCCGTTTCTCACCGACGACCACCACCAGCTCCGCGAGGTCGTCCGCGACTTCGCCGAGCGTGAGATCAAGCCCGTCGCGCGCGACCTGGACCGCGAGCAGAAGTTCCCGTGGGACAACGTGAAGAAGATGGCCGACCTCGGGTTCCTCGGCTCGACGTGGGACCCGGAGCTGGGCGGAGCCGGGATGGACTATCTGTCCTACATCATCCTGGTCGAAGAGCTGTCCCGCGTGGATGCCAGCCACGGCATCACGGTCTCGGCCCACACGACCCTCGGCACCTCGCCCATCGTGCAGTTCGGCACGGACGAGCAGCAGAAGCGCTTCGTGCCCCTCCTGGCGCAGGGGAAGGTCCTGGGCGGGTTCGGACTGACGGAGACCGAAGCGGGCTCGGATGCGGGCGGGACCAAGACCGTGGCCGAGGACAAGGGCGACCACTACGTCCTGCGCGGGTCGAAGATCTTCATCACGCACGCGGGCGTGGGGGAGATCTTCGTGGTCACGGCCCGCACCGATTCCAAGCCGAAGACGCGGAACCACGGCATCACGTCGTTCATCGTCACCAAGGACACCACCGACCTCGCGGAGGCGAAGCGGGTGGGGGTCGGGCACGAACCCGACCTGCCCAAGACCCCCGGGGTGCGCGCCGGCAAGAAGGAAGACAAGATGGGCTGGCGCGCGTCGGACACGCGCGAGCTGATCTTCGAGGACGCGGTCGTCCCCAAGGAGAACGTCCTGGGCGAGCTGGGGAAGGGATTCGTGAACTTCCTCAAGACGCTCGACTCGGGCCGGATTGGCGTCGGGGCCCTCGCGCTGGGCGTTGCCCAGGGCGCCTTCGAGGAGGCGCTCAGCTATACGTCCACGCGCAAGCAGTTCGAGCGTCCCATCGCGTCGTTCCAGGGAGTGCACTTCCAGCTCGCCGACATGGCCACCGGGATCCAGGCGGCCCGCCACCTCGTGTACCACGCCGCGTGGCTGTGCAGTCAGGGCAAGCCCTACCGGCAGGAGTCGGCCATGGCCAAGCTCTATGCCTCCGAGCTGTGCATGCGGGCCACCACCGCGGCGGTCCAGCTCCACGGGGGGTACGGCTACACGGCGGACTACCCGGTCGAGCGGATGATGCGCGACGCCAAGGTCTGCGAGATCGGCGAGGGGACCAGCGAGATCCAGCGGATGGTCATTGCCCGTCACCTGTTGGGTGACTTGGTCTCCTGAGGTCCGGAGCAGTCTCGGGGCGGCGGCCGGACGATCCCGCCGCCCAGTTGGCTCCCTCCGTTGACGTAACTCCCTGATTCCCATTACGTTACAGACGTGACCTTCCACGGTCCCGAATTCCACATGGCCCTGGCTGTCGCGGCGGACTGGCTTCGCCCGCTCGCGCTCGTCGTCCCGGGACGTCCCGGCGCGGGGAGCGGAGTGGCGTGTCCGCGCCTGACGATGAGCGAGGTCCCAGCGCCGCACGAGGACGTCCAAATTGAAGCGAGAGATTCTGATTTCCGGCGCCCAGCGCGAAACGCGCGTGGCGATCCTGGAAGACGACCGTCTGGTCGAGCTGCTGGTGGACCGCCCCGAGCTCCAGCGGTCCGTCGGCAACATCTATAGGGGCCGCGTCGAAGCGGTCCTCCCCGGCATTCAAGCCGCCTTCGTCGACATCGGGACGGAGAAGAGCGCCTTCCTCCATGCCTCGGACCTGATCGAGCCGGACGAGGACGAAGAGGAGGACGAGGACAACGGCGACGGCCGCAAGCGCGGCAAGCTCCCCAACATCCAGGATCACGTCAAGCGGGGCGAGACCATTCTCGTCCAGGTGACCAAGGAGCCCATCAGCACCAAGGGGCCGCGGGTCACGACGCAGATCTCGCTGCCGGGCCGGTTCCTGGTGTACATGCCCCACGCGTCCAAGGTGGGCGTCAGCCGCAAGATCGAAAGCCGCGAGGAGCGCTCACGGCTCCGCAAGATGATGTCCGGCATCCTGCCCAAGGACAGCGGCGGCGTGATCGTCCGCACCGTGGCGGAGGATATCACCGTGGACGACCTCGAGCGCGAGCTCAACTCGCTGCTCGCCCTCTGGAAGAAGATCAAGCGCAAGGCGCACTTCGTCCGGCCGCCGGCTCTGGTGCAGCGGGAGGCTTCGCTCACGAGCGGCATCATCCGGGACCTGTTCAGCGAGAAGGTCGACCGGCTGATCGTCGACCGCCCGGAGCTGCACGACGAGATCCGGAAGTACATGGAGGAGGTGGATCCGGAGCTGCTCGACCGGCTGTCGCTGTACACCGATCCCGTGCCGCTGTTCGACAAGCACGATATCGAGAACGAGATCGCAAGCCTGTACAAGCGGCGGGTGGACCTGCCCACCGGTGGGTACGTCCTGATCGAGCTGACGGAGGCGCTGGTCTCGATTGACGTCAACACCGGCCGCTACACCGGCAAGAAGGACCCCGAGAAGACGATCCTCCGGACCAACATCGAGGCGGCGCGCGAGATCGCCCGCCAGCTCCGGCTGCGGGACGTGGGCGGCATCATCGTGATCGACTTCATCGACATGGACACCCAGGGCAACCGGGACAAGGTGCTCCAGGAGCTCCGGACGCACCTGGGCCGGGACCGAGCCCGGACCCGCGCGTTCGAGGTGTCCGAGCTGGGTCTGATCGAGATGACCCGCCAGCGGGTCCGGCCGTCCCTGTGGCACTCCATGACCAACCCCTGCCCGTCGTGCAACGGCACCGGCCGGGTGTTCCGACCGGAGGTCGTGGTGGGGCGGCTCGAGCGGACCCTGCGGCGGGTCGCGCACGGGGCCCGTGAGCGACAGATCGCCGTGCGGCTGCATCCCGAGGTCGCGCTCTTCCTGCTGGAGCAGGAGCCCAACTTCCTCAAGAACCTGCGGAAGACGCTCAAGCTCGACCTCGAGGTCCGGGACGACCCGGTGATCGGGGTGGACGAGTTCCGCCTGGTGAGCCAGCCGGCCGGCCGGGACGTGACGGAGAAGTACCTCGTTGCCTGACCCGTTTAGCCGTCAGCCGTCAGCCGTTGGCCGTGTCCCCCGCGAGCCCAGGGAGCCCAGATTCGCTCGGGGGCGAGGACGGCTAACGGCAAACGGCTAACGGACTTGACCCACGGCCGGCGTTCCGGGTAAGTTTACAGTCTATGTCATACGCCATTTTCCGCGCCGCAGGTACCCAGGTACGGGCCAGCGAGGGCCAGACGGTCCGCGTCCCGCTCATGGACGGAAAGCCTGGTGCCAAGGTGACCTTCGGCGAGGTGCTGCTGGCCAGCACAGGCGAGCGGGTCGTGACTGGCGCTCCCACAGTGAAGGGCGCCGCGGTGAAGGCCGAGATCGTGGGCCATGTGAAGGGCGACAAGATCTACGTGTTCCGGTTCAAGCGGCGCAAGAACGTCCGCAAGAAGACAGGGCACCGGCAGCAATACACGGAAGTCCGCATCACGGACGTGAAGGTCGGGTGACCCATGGCGC
This sequence comes from Gemmatimonadales bacterium, assembly GCA_036732805.1. Taxonomy (GTDB): domain Bacteria; phylum Gemmatimonadota; class Gemmatimonadetes; order Gemmatimonadales; family GWC2-71-9; genus JAOTWJ01. The sequence continues at coordinate 6,638 of DAINBS010000037.1, forward strand.
ATAAGAAGGGTGTCGGCTCCAGCCGCAATGGCCGCGATTCCCAGCCCAAGTACCTGGGCGTCAAGAAGTTCGGCGGCGAGTTCGCCCGCGCCGGCAACATCATCGTGCGCCAGCGCGGTACCAAGTTCCATCCTGGCAAGAACGTGCGTTTGGGCACCGACCACACGCTCTTCGCCATCGTGGACGGGCACATCAAGTTCGAGCACCGGCGCCATGACCGGTTGTTCGTGAGCGTATACCCGGCGGCGGCCAAGGCGTCCTGAGCGGAACGCCGGTCTGAAAGCGACGACGGGGCGGCAGCTGCCGCCCCGCTTTCGTTTGCGGAACGCCCCGTTCACCGGCCCGGGGCGTGCTTCTTCCCGGTCCGGTCGAACTCCCGCAGGTGGGCGGCCGGCAGCTGCGCGTCGAGTGCCGCCACCGCGTCGTCCATTCGCTGCCAGCGATCCTCGCGGTTCTTCCGCAGCGCCCGCCCGATGACCGCGACGATCCCCGGCGGCGCGTCCGGCCGCAGTTCCGCGAGGGGTCTTGGCTCTTCGGCCACCTGCTTGTAGAGCACCTCCTGCACCGACTTCCCGTCGAACGCCGGTCTTCCGCCCACCAACTCGTACGCCAGCAGGCCCCAGTTGTAGATGTCGCATCGATGGTCCAGCTCGCGGTCGCCGGCGGCCTGCTCGGGCGCCAGGTACTGCGGGGATCCGATGATCTCGCCGGACACCGTGAGGGTGCTCCCTTCGATCCCGGCCAGGGCCCGCGCGAGCCCGAAATCCAGGATCAGGGGCCGGCTCTCCGGGTCGAGCATGATGTTCGAGGGCTTGATGTCGCGGTGGGCCACCCCCCGCTCGTGGGCGTGCGCCAGGGCGGACGCGACGTCACGGAGCAGCCGCACGGCATCGGGAATCGGCAGCTTGCCGCGCGTGCGCAGGACCTCCTTGAGCGTCTTGCCCTTGACCCGGGGCATCGCATAGTACGCGAGGTCCTGTCCCTCACTGGCGAAGATGACCGGCAGGATGTTGGGGTGGGCAAGCCGGGAGGCCAGCTCGATTTCGCGCCGGAACCTGGCCACGAGCACCGGTGAGACCAGCAACTCGCGGCGGAGCACCTTGAGGGCCAGGTGGCGCCGGGTCTTCAGGTCCTCCACCAGGTACACCACGGCGAACCCGCCCCGACCCAGCTCGCCCGTCACGGCGTAGCCCGATCCCAGGGCGTCCCGCAGGCGATCGGTTTCCGAACGGGTGTCGGTGACCTGCGGCGCGCCGCACCGGTGGCAGAACCTGGCGCCCGCGGGGAGGGTCGTGCCGCACTTGCCGCAGGCCGTGGCGCTCCCGGTCATGCGCGGGATGATGCACCCCGGATGCCCGGCGTCAAGCCGGGAGGGGGCGAAACGACCGGCGGCGGGCGCTGACGCGCCCGCCGCCGGAATCCCCTCCTGCCCGACAGCTACTCGTCGGCCCGAAGCCGCGCCGTGAAGCCGCCGAAGATCGGCGTGGGTGAGGGCAGGAACTGGGCGGAACCGCCCAGCTGGCCGGCCCAGCGCGAGCCCCAACAGTAGAGCAGGCCACCGGCCTCACCACAGGTGTGATACGCCCCTGCGGACAGACGAGTGAAGGTCAGCCCACCGGCAATGGCCTGCGGTGTGGTCTGTGGGTCGCCCCGGAAGTCCAGCCCCAGCTGGCCGTCGTAGTTCTCGCCCCAGCAGAAGCTCCCGCCGGCGGACGCGATGCCGCAATTGAAGTACGCGCCGGCGGTGAGCTGCGTGAAGGTGCGCCCGGAGCTGGCGGTGACGTCCTGCGGCGAGGACGCGCTGCCCGTAGCTCCGGTGCCCAGCGCACCGGAACCGCCGTAGCCCCAGCAGTACGTCGTACCGCTCTGCCGGCGCGCGCAGGTGTGATAGTTGCCGAGTCGGACGGACACGACCGGATCAATCGCCGACGAGACGCCCGTCACCAGCCTGGGCAGTGAGTCGCGGCGGAAGGTGTTCACGGCACCGCCCAGCCCCAGCTGGCCGTAGTAGTTGTAGCCCCAGCAGTAGAGCTGCGGCGTTGCCTCGCTGGTGATCGCACAGGTGTGTTGATAGCCGGCGCTGACCTGCGTGACCCCGACCGCCCCAGGCATCGTGACCTGGGTCGGTGTCGAGACTCCCCCCGTGTTGTTGATCCCGCCGGTCGTGGTGACGGTGCCGAGGCCGAGCTGACCGTTGTTGTTGCGTCCCCAACAGTAGAGCAGGTTACCCGTCGTCACCGCGCACGCGTGGTAGTAGCCGACGGCCACCTGGGCGTAGGGTTGCGCACCGGTCACGGTCACGGGAACGCTGTCCATGTGCGGCGACACGGTGGATGCGGCGCCCGTGCCATTCGCCCCGTAGTAGGCGTAGCCCGCGCACCGGATGCGATTGTCGTTCCGGACGGCGCACGTGGTGAGCTCGTTGCCCGCGACTTGCAGGAACACGTCGGCCCCCGACGCCACCGTGGTCGGCTCCGGGGTGTTGGCGCGCGTACCGTTTGCGAGCTGGCCGTAGTAGTTGTAGCCCCAGCACCGAAGCTGGCCGCTCGAAGCGCCCTTCACGGCGCACGTGTGGTAGCCCATCGCTGCCGGCACGTGCAGTCCGCTGTCGGTCGCTGCCGCCACCTCCTGAGGAGAATAGGGGAACGGGGCCGTGCCCGTCTGGCCGCTGTAGTCCGCGCCCCAGCAATACGTCGTGCCGAAGGTGGTGACTCCGCACGTGGTCTCACCGCCAGTGGCAACCCCGGCGAAGTTCATCCCACCCACGACGGCCGCAGGCACGAGGGACTGGTCCGGTGGTACTGACCCCAGGCCCAGTTGCCCGGACCAGTTGGCTCCCCAGCAGAGCATGGTGCGCTGGGTGGTGATGCCGCAGCTGTGGGAAGCGCCTCCCGCGATGTTCAGGAACACGCTGTCCGGACCCGCCGCGAGCACCGCCTGCGGCGTCGCAAACGCGGCGCCGGCATTGTTGTTGCCGAGCTGTCCCTGGTATCCCTCACCCCAGCAGTACGCGACCCCGGCGGTCGTGATCCCGCAGGAGTGGTAGGCCCCCGCCGTCACGTCCGCGAACAGCAGCCCGCCGGTCACGAGTTGCGGCGTCGCGGCCTGGCTGAAGTTCCCGTCTCCAAGTTGCCCACCGTACCCATACCCCCAGCAGTAGATGTTCCCGCTGCTGGCGAGCGCGCAGGTGTGGTAGTCACCGGCGGACACCTTCACGAACGTCACCCCCACCGGGGCCTGGGTCAGCACCGGCGTGCTCGACCCGTACGGCGAGGTCGTGTGGTTGACGTTGTCGCCCAGCTGCCCGTAATACCCGTACCCCCAGCAGTAGACCGCGCCGCCGGTGGTGACGCCGCACGTGTGGATGGCGCCCGCGCTGAGCTGCGAGAACGTGAGGCCGCCCGAGATGGGCCGCGGCTGCCAGTTGGCCGGGTCACCGGTGAGGTTGGGGAAGTTCAGCCCCTCTTCCACGTCCAGCGACGGCTTGCGCGGCACGCGGTAATTCGGGGCTGGCTCGTGCGGGACGACCGGAACCAGGTTCGCCGGAGGAGCCAGGAACGTCCCCACGCCGAGCTGGCCGTAGTAGTTGGCCCCCCAGCAGTACGCCGCGCCGTTGGCGTCGAGCGCGCACGTATGTCCGTCGTAGTTCCGGCCCACGGCGATGGACGTGAAGGTGAACCCGCCGGACACCGGCACCGGCACGCCGGACCCGTTGTCGCCGAGGGTCGAATCGCCCAGCTGGCCGTAGAAGTTGTTCCCCCAGCAGTAGGCCTTGCCATCCAGGTCGAGCAGGCAGCCGTGCTGGTACCCGACGCCAATGGAGGTGCCGATGGAGGTGCGGTCCAGCGTCACCCTCGCCATCGTGGGCGGGGTGCCGGTGCCCGTCTTCCGGATCTCGAGCCGCCAGGACGAGTCCGCCGGAACCACGAACCGGCTCACTTCGGGGTTCGATCCCGTGGTGCCGGTCGCGTTGATCGTGGTCGTGGCCGTGGCATTCGTCACCCGGAAGTCGAGGTTGGCCCCCGTCTGCCAGGCGACCTCGACCGCGAGTGACATGGAGGCACCCGGTTCGAGCCGCTCGAAGTGGAAAGCAGCGGTGTCGGCCACGGACACGAAGTACGTGCGGGGGAACGTGCCGCCCGTGATGTTCGCCGCGGCCGCGGCGCTCCCCTGTGGGGCGAATGTCGAGTCCACGGTGAGCGCCGCGCGCTGACCGAGGTTGTCGCCCGCGCCCTGACCGCCGACCTCGAGGATCTGGCTGCCGAGCGGTGTCGCGGGGACGAGTGCCCGGATCTCGCTCGCGTTCTGGCTCGCGATCCACGCGGGGACGCCGGCCACCGTGACCGTCTCGTCGCCGTCCCAACTGAGGGAGCCCGGGGTGATGACGAGCGTGTCCGTGAACCCGGCCGTCGAGGCGCTCAGCGTGCCGCCGAAGGTGAACGACACGGTCATCGGCGTCGTGTCTGCCGCGACGCTGGCGCGGGCCGAGATGTTGACGTTGCCCTCACCGACCGGCGTCACGAGGCCGGAGGCATTCACCGTGGCCACGGCCGTGTTGCTGCTGAGCCAGATCAGGGAGGCACCGGCGATGGCCTGGGCACCCGCCGTCTGCACGGCGGCCGCGAGCTGGACGGTCTGCCCGGTCGCCACCACGTTGGCGGTGCCCGGGGTGACGGCAACCGTGGCGCCCCGGTAGCCGCGCAACACTGTCCCGCCGCCGCCGGCCAGGAACACGTCGCCACCCGGCGCTCCCGCGACGCCGTTGAATGCGGCGGTGCTCGGCCCCGGAATCGAATCCCAGGACGTGCCGTTGTACTGCAGCAGGAGCCCCGCGCCGCCCACGACGTACAGCTCACCCGCGGCCGAGCCCCAGATGCCCCGGAGGTCGGACGTGGTGGGCACCGCAACGGGGGACCACGCGGTCCCGTTGTACATGGCGACGGTGCCCGCCGCCCCCACGACGTAGATCGCGTTCGGGCCGGTGCCCCACACGCCCAGCAGGTTCTGGGCGGGGGCGCCCGCGACGGTGCTCCACGCCGTGCCGTTGTACCGCACGACGGTTCCGGACGCGCCCACCGCGTACACGTTGTCCGAGCTGCTGCCCCAGACCGCGTTCAGACGGTTCGACGTGCCGCTCGTCATCGCGGCCCACGACGCGCCGTTGAAGCGCAGGATCGCGCCGTTGTCGCCCACCGCGAACACAGAGCCGGGGTCCGCGCCCCAGATCGCGCGAAGCGTTTCGGATACCGGGCTCGTCATGGTGTTCCAGTCGAGCCCGTTCACGGTGTTCAGGATGCGGCCGTTGACGCCGACCGCGTAGGCGAGATTGCGCCCGAAGCCCCAGACCCCTGCCAGGCTGTCGGTGACGCCGGACGGGCGCGGCGACCAGCTCGACCCGTCGTACCGGCCGATGGTGCCATTGCCGCCCACCACCCAGACGCGGTCGGTGGCGGCCGCCCAGATGGTCAGGCCCACGCTGCCACCAGGGTTGAAGCCGCCCCACACGGTGGAACGCGGGGCGATCGGAGCCGCCACGGTGATCACCGCGTAGCCCGAGACCCCGTCGGCGGTGGCCGAGATGACCGTCTGGCCGCTCGCCACCGGCGTCACGGCGCCGTCCTGCGCCACAGTGGCGACGGCCGTGTTGAGGCTCGCCCACGTGAAGATCTTGCCCGGGAGTACCTGGCCGAGGGAATCGCGCGCCTCGGCGGCGAGCGCGGCCGACCCGCCCACAGTGAGGATGCTGGCGCCGGCGGGTGTGACGATCACCTCATTGGGGATTTCGTCGCCGCAGCCGGTGTCCGTGTTGGCGGGACCCTTCTTGACTTCGTACGCGAACGAGTAGTGCCCCACACTCCCACCCTCGCCGTCCACGACCACGAAGTAGTTGCCCGAGACGGGCAGCAGCCGGTTGAGGCGCGGGTCGGTGCCGGCCGAGTCCGTGACGACGGACAGGTCCATCAGGTCCGAGCGCTTGAGCGTGAGCCGTGCGTTGAGCGGTGACCCCGGGGCGGGGAGACGCTGGGCGTACACGTCCGCCAGTAGCGTGTCGCCGGCGCAGGCCTGGACGCCGAACCAGTCCTGATCGCCCGCGGGGAGAATGTTCAGCTGGAAGAGCGAGTCGCGCGGGATGGTGTACGATCCCAGGAGCGGAGTGTTGGCGTCACTCGAACCGGTGGAGTCCACGTCCGTCGTGACCGTGAACGTTCCGGCAGTGCTCCACGCGCCGTTGGTGACGACGTCGTTCGTGGCGCGCGCGCGCAGGAACCAGGCCCCCGCGCCGTTCACACCGATGTCCGCCGCCGTCGTGGCCGTGTTCAACGACTGGGCACCCGTGAACTGCGCGTTGTTCGCCCACTGCACGGTGTAGCCGTCGGCGCCCGCCACGGCGCCGATGGTGACCGCGAGCCGGACCCTCGTCGTGGGGGACGCGGGGTTCTGGACGGCTGGCACGAACGATCCGAAGGTGGCCGTGGGCCGGGACGTCTCGCCGGCGGTGACCGACACGCTCGCGACCTCGGCATAGGAATCCACGTCGGTGCCCTTGAGCCCGCGCACCACCACGCGGTACGTACCCGGCGTGAGCTGGTCGACGGTGCCTTCCCACCGGTCCGTGCCTTCGTTCAGCGTGAGCTGCACCGTCTTGGGCGTGGGACCGTACACCTGGACGGAGACGGCGTCGAGGGCGAGCACCGCCGCAGCGTCGAACACCGACGCCGGCGCCGTCGATCGGGTCGAGTCGCCCGTGGCCACCCGCGACACGGAGAGCGTGTCCTCGGGGAGCACGAACTGGACCTCGATGGCGCCCATCGACGAGAGCCCGAGGGGGTCGTCGGCGCACGAGCCAAGGCCAATGGCCGTTCCGGCCAGCAGAGCTGCAAGGAAAACGCGCTTCATATTCACGATCTCCGTACGCTTAGCGGTTCGGAACGCCGATGAAGATGCTGCCCGTGCCTCCGGTGGTGCCGCCACCTCCGCCTCCCATCAGCAGGAGGGCGGCGGCGCCACCTGCCGCGGCGAGTCCACCGATGACGATGGCGATGGGGAAGCCCCCCTTTCGCTGCTGCGCGGGCTGGCCGGCCACCACCTGACCGACCCGTGCCCCGTGCCCCGTCTGCTGGGCGACCGCCGCGAGCGTCTGGAGCTGGCCCAGCCGGTCGCGCTGGCGGGCGTTGTCGATCACGGTCGCGAGCGTCGCCGCGGGAATGGCGCGATCGCCGCGGAACGCGAGGCCCAGCACGGCCCCGGTTGAATCCACCACCGCCGCGCCGAGTTGCGCGCCGGTGGTCGACTCGGCCAGCTCGATCGGGTCGTCGCCCAGGGACACGCGGACCGCCCGGTTGTTGAGCGTCGCCGACGTGCAGTCGGTGAAGGCCATCGGGAACACCCACTGGCCGCGGCGCGTGAGCGCCTGGCTCAGCGGGAGCGAGTCGCGCACGGCGGGCAGCTTCAGGACCGCCACGTTGGCGGTCGTGTCGTAGGCCGCCACCCGGAGCACGCGGTTCTCGATCTTCATGCCGTCGGAGCGCGTGACAACCGCGCTGTCCGCGCCCTTGATGGCCTCATACGTGGTGACGAACAGGGACGTGCCCGCAAAGAAGCCGGTGGCGCACGTGGGCCCGCGGCCGGATCGCCAGAGGGACAATCGCGCGGACCCCGCACGGAGCCTGCCGAACAGCGGGTCCACGACGGTCGGTGGGCCGGCGGCCGCGGCACCCACGGTCTGGAGGTTGAACTTGAGGACAGTCGTCACACCCGGGAGCACCACGCGGGTGACGCGCACGCCCAGGAACCCATCGGCCACGGCCTGGACTTCGTAGCTCCCCGGTGCCAGGGTCGCCGTGACACCCTCGGGGACCGGCCGTCCCTGCGGGTCGCCTCCCCGCTGCACGAGCACCCGGAGCGGAACCCCGAGTCCCGCATTGTCGACGCGCAACGAGCCCGTCTGCGGGACCATCCTGCCCACGGGCCACTCGTACCTCGTGTCGGTCACGAAGTCGCCTTCGCTCTCGGCGCGGCGCGACCACGCACGGGCCGCCTCGGAGACGGCGAGGATTTCCGGGAGGAACTTGGCGCGGTCCACGCGGATCGTGGGGTCCGCGCGGAACGCCCAGCGCAGCCACGTCGTGGCCTGC
>DAINBS010000038.1:0-14669 GCA_036732805.1 Gemmatimonadales bacterium
AGCAGCGCCCCGGAGTCCCAGCGCCAGTCGAGCACCAGGCCCGGCACCCACGTGATGGGCACGAACGCCACCGCGGCGGCGAAGTGCGCCGAGTGCTTCGTGGCGGCCCACGCCGCCGTGTAGCCGCCGTAGGAGCCGCCGCCGATCCCCACGCGCGCGCGGTCCACCCAGCCGCGCCCCACGAGATCGTCGATCGCGTCGAGGTGATCCTGGAACTCGCGGCCCATCGGGTCGCCGTGATCGGCCTTGGCGAACGCCACCCCGCGGCCCGTGCTGGAGCGGTAGTTCGGGAACCAGACGAAGTACCCGGCCCGGCTGAGCAGCTGGCCCCACTCGTTGTAGAAGGTGACCCACTGGTTGCCGTAGTGACCCTCGGGCCCGCCATGCGCCACGATCACCAGCGGATAGCGCGTGCCCTCGCGGAAGTCGGCGGGCCAGAGCAGCACGCCCTCGATCGTGACGCCGTCGCTCGCGGTGACGCGGTGCACGGCCTGGCGGGTGAGCGGCACGGAGTCGAGCCACGGATTGGTGTTGGTGCGGCGGGTCCAGCCGGTGCCCTCCAGCGTGTACACCTCGGGCGGATGCGACGGACCCGACACGACGGCGGCCAGGCTGCGGCCGGCGGTCACGACCTGCGCGAACGCGAAGTCGCCGCCGGGCTGGTCGGTCCACCGGCCGTTGCGGATGTCGAGGTCGCTGACCCGGCTCTCGATGCCGCGGCTCACGAGCAGGCGCACGCGCCGCGCGTCCAGCCACTGGACGCCATGCACCATCCCCTCGAACCCCTCCGTGAGCGGGGTGACCGCGCCGGTGCCGACGTCGGCCAGGTAGAGCATGCCCGCGTGGGGGTCCCGCGCGTCGGCGGCGCTGACGTACGCCAGCCGGGTGCCGTCGGGTGACCACGCGAACCCGGCGAGCTTGCCCGGGTTGTCCACCAGCTTCCGCACGGCGCCGGTGGCGACGTCCAGCACGTACAGCCGCTTGAACATGTAGCTGTCGTCGGTGAGGGGACGCGGTGCCAGGGCCAGGGCGAGGAACCTCCCGTCGTCCGACCACGCGAGATCGAACACGCTGCCGGGCACCTCGCGCTGCCGCACCTCGCCACCCTCGGTCCACAGGTGGAGGTCGGTGGCCGTCCAGTCCTCGTCCACCACGGTCTGCGTGAATCCCTTGGCGCGGGCGGCGGCGCGTGCCTCCGGAACCGGTGCCGACGCGGTGAACGCCACGGCCTTCCCATCGGGCCGCCAGCGGTAGCTGCCGATGCTGTGCTCGGTGGCGAACACGCGCGCGGGCTCGCCTCCCGTCATGGAGAGCGCGTAGAGCTGCCGCCCGGCGTCCCCCTCGCGGCGCTCGAGGAACGTCACGGCCGAGCCGTCGCGCCACGCAACGCCGCCGATGTTCCGTTGACCCGCCGCCAGCGGCCGCTCCGTGCCGTCGCGGTCCAGCAGGTAGAGGCCGGTGTAGGCGACGCCGGTCGGATCGCCTGGCAGCCGCGGCTCGGAGCGCGTGAACGCGATGCGCACGCCGTCGGGACTGGGCACGACGTCGCTCACGGATTTCATGTTGACGACGTCGAGCGGGGTGAGGTCGCGCTGTGCCGCCAGCGGGGATGCGGCGAAGAGAACGAGGGCGAAACCGACCAGCAGGCGTTTCATGAGACGTACCTCCTTCGATGGGAAAGGTACGGGACGGGAACGACGGGAGCGACGGGAACGACGGGAGGGCGGCGAATATCGAATGATCAATGTCCAATGTCCAATGTCCAATGACCAATGACCATTCTTAGGTCCTCACGTGCTCACGTCCTCACGTTCTCACGTCCTCACGTTCTCACGCCCATCCCGCCATCACTCCTGCCACACCCCGTACCCGAGCCGGCGCAGCTCGTCGGCCACGAACCGCTCCATCTCCTGCGCGTCCGCATACGTGAACGGGTTGCCGTCCGGATAGAGGTCGGGCCGCAGCTCCCAGCCGTAGTCCCGGACGAACGCGTTGGCCTTGTAGCCGCGCTTGTGGTTCGCGAAGCGTCTGGCCGGCGTGAGGCCGGTCATGCCGACGTACACGCACGGTTTGCCGGTATGGTAGCCGGGGTTCCGGTCGCGGAACTTCTTGCGGTCGAGCACCGAGGGGTCGAGCTCGATCACGTACACGTGGTAGTGCTTGCTCCGCCGTCGTGGCATGCGATCCTTCCCACCGAACGTTACTTGCGGGAACGGTCACCCCGCGAGCGCGGCCGGCGGTGGCCCAATGCCTCACGGGCGGCGAACTTGGAGTCGAGCGTCTCACCCGCCACGCCGGAGCTGCCATGCCGTCCGCCACCACGCGCGCCATCCGCATCGAACGACTCGGCGGCCCCGAGGTCCTGGTCGAGGCCGAGGTCCCGCTGGCCGCGCCGGGCCCCGGCGAAGTGCACCTGCGGGTGCAGGCGGCCGGCGTCAACTTTGCCGATCTCGTGATGCGCGCCGGGCTCTACGGCACGGTGCCCGACCGGCCGTTCAGCCCCGGCTTCGAAGTGGCGGGCGAGGTGGCGGCGGTGGGGGCCGGGGTGAGCGACTGGAAGGCGGGCGACCGCGCCGTGGCCGTGATCCGGTTCGGGGGCTACGCGCACGACGTCGTGGTGCCCGCGCGCAACCTGTTCCCCTATCCCCCCACGCTCACCCCCGCCCAGGCGGCAGCCGTGCCGGTGGTGTTCCTCACGGCGTGGGTGGCGTTGTTCGAGGCGGCGCGCGTGCGCACGGGCGAGACCGCGCTCGTGCTGGTCGCGGCCGGTGGCGTGGGGAGCGCCGCGGTGCAGCTCGCGCGGCGCGCCGGGCTCCGCGTGATCGGCACCGCGGGCAGCGAGCGCAAGCGGCGGTTCGTCGTGGACGACCTGGGTGCCGAGGCGTGCTTCGATACGAACGGCGACTGGGAAGCGGCGGTGCGGGCGCTCGTGGGCGACCGTGGCATCGACTGCGCGCTGGACGCGATGGGCGGTGCCGCCACCGCCGCCTGCCGGCGGCTGCTCGCCCCGCTCGGTCGGCTCGTGTTCTACGGGATGAGCACGGGCATGCCGGGCCGGAGACGCAACTGGCCGGCGGCGGCCCTCGCGTACGTCCGCACGCCCCGGTTCCACCCGCTCGACCTGATCGAGCCCTGCATCGGCCTGTTCGGCATCCACCTCCTGCATCTCCAGGTGAAGGAGACCGTGATGCAGGCCGCCATGCACCAGATCTACGACGGGGTGGCCCGCGGCGAACTGCGGCCCATCCTGGACCGCACCTTCCCGCTCACGCGGGACGGCGCGGTCGCAGCCCACCAGTACCTGCATGGGCGGGGGAACATCGGGAAGGTGGTGCTGACCGTTGGCCGTTAGCCGTTGGCCGTTAGCCGTGCGCCGTTAGCCGTGGCTCCACGCGCGGATGGAGTTCACGGCCAACGGCTGACGGCCAACGGCACACGTCACCTCGTCTTCACCGGATCAGGCGGCCGAGCCGGCAGCTTCCGCGGCTCGCGCTCCATCGCCGCCATCACCTCGGCGATGGCCCGCTCCAGCTGGAGGTCGCGGCCGTCGATCACCGACTGCGGGTCGTTGGTCACCTCGATGTCCGGGTCCACTCCGTGGCCCTCGATGATCCAGCTCCCGTCGGTGTCGTTCGTGCCCTGCAGCGGCACGGTGACGCTGCCGCCGTCCAGCAGGTTCCCGATCCCGGAGATGCCCACCACGCCGCCCCACGTGCGCTTGCCGATCAGCGGGCCCAGTCCGGCCTTCTTGAACCGCGCCGGGAAGATGTCGCCGTCGGAGGCCGACGTCTCGCTGATCAGCGCCGCCATGTGGCCGTTGAACGCCTGGTTGGGATAGGTGTTGGCCAGATCGTTGAAGTGCCCGAACCGGACCCCCAGCACCTTCGAGTCGAGCCGCTCGATGATCCACTGGGAGATGTTGCCGCCCCCGTTCGAGCGCACGTCCACGATCAGGCCTTCCTTGCGGATCTGCGGGTAGAACCACTTGATGAACTCGTACGCCCCCGGGGCCCCCATGTCAGGCACGTGGAAGTAGCCCACCCGGCCGTTCGTGGCGCGCGTCACCCGATCGTAGTTCCCCAGCACCCAGTTGAGATACAGCAGGTCCCCTTCGTTGAAGATCGGCGTGAACGTCACCCGCCGGGCCCCGTCCATGGTGGGGCGCGCGTTGAGGGTGAGCGTCACGGGATCCTGCTTGTTGCGGAGCAGGCGGTACGGGTTGTCGTCCCCCATGAGCTCGACGCCGTCAATGGCGAGCACGTAGTCGCCTACGCGCGCGTCCACCCCCACCTCGGTGAGCGGGGACCGGTACTTGGGCTCCTCGTTGTGGCCCCGGAAGATCTCCGCGATCCGGTAGCGCCCCGCCTGGGCGTCCAGCGCGAACCGCGCGCCGGGGAGTGCGACCCGCGGCCGCTCGGGCAGCTCGAAGTCGCCGCCCTGCACGTAGGTGTGGCCGATGTTCAGCTCGGCCACCATCTCGCCCAGCACGTAGTTCAGCTCGGAGCGGTGCGCCACGTCCGGCAGCAGCTGGCGGTAGCGGTCGCCGATGGCGCGCCAGTCGTAGCCGTGCATGTTGCGGACGTAGAAGAAGTCCCGGTACTTGCGCCACGCCTCGTTGAACATGGTGACGTACTCTTCGGCCGGGACGCGGTCCACGAAGAGGTTCGCGGTCGAGACGGTCTTGGCGTCGCGCGCCTTGGGCTTGACGTCGAACAGCTTGTAGACGCGCCCCTGGCGCACCAGCACCTTGCTGCCGTCGGCGGAGACGGCGCTGCCGCCCACGTCGTCCACCAGCTCGGACGTCTCGCGGGCCTTGAGGTCGTAGATGTGCAGCTTGCCGTTCTCGTAGGAGTCGCGGCCGTTGAACGGCGCGCCGCTGGTGGCGTACAGCAGGTATCCCTTCACCGCGCCGAGGCCGTCGATGTTGGCGGCGGGCACCGGCACCCGCACCACACGGTTCGCGAGGCCCTCGAAGTCGATCCGGACGGCAGGGCTCGCGTCGGCGGGCTTCGGGTCCGCCGGCTTGCCCTCGGCGGGCTTCTCCCCGTCGACCGCCACCTCGTCGGATTCCGGCGGGAACAGGTGCTTCACGTCCGCGCGCAGCGCCATGGCGAAGATGCCAGTCTGGCGGTTCCCCGCGAAGTTCCACTCGACGCTCGAGATCTGCGGCGCGAACTCGCGGTCGGACAGGTAGAACAGGTAGTCACCGGACGGGTCCCACGTGGGTCCGTACACGGCGAACATCCCATCGGTCACGCGCCGCACCCGGCCGTCCGCGGCGCTCCAGATGTGCAGGCTGCGCGTCCCCGCGTGCTCGGCCAGCGAGAACGCCAGCCACTGGCCGTCCGGCGACCACACGTGGTCGAACATCCGGCCGAACTGGTCGTCGGCCACCTCGGTGATGCGCTGCTGATCGACCGACACCACCAGCAGCTTGCCGTCGTGGTCGCCCACGGACAGGCGCTTGCCGTCCGGCGCCCAGCGCAACCCGTCGAGCTGGCCCACGTTGTCGGAGGTCAGGGCTACCGGCGGGCCGGAGCCGTCCTGGGGCACGACGTAGACCTGGTCCTCGCCGCTCAGGTCCGAGATGAACGCGATCGTCTTGCCGTCGGGCGACCACGCCGCGTCCCGGTCGTGGGCCGTCGACGAGTTGGTCAGGTTGCGGGTAGGGCCCTTCTCGATGGGCACGGAGAACACGTCGCCGCGCGCCACGAACACCGCCCGCTCGCCCTTGGGCGAGAGGTCGTAGCCCTCGATGAACCGGGACACCGCGTAGCGCCCCGGCCGGCGGTTCAGGCCGTCGTCGGGCACCAGGATGCCGATCCGCGTCTCGCGGTTCGCGCGCGTGTCGAACACGGCCAGCTCGCCGCCCAGCTCGTACACAACGCGGCCCTGGTTGTCGGACGACGCCCAGCGGACGTCCCACGTCGTGGAACGGGTGAGCTGCTCGACCGCCTGGGACGCGACGTCGAAGCGGTACAGGTTCAGCGTCCCGTCGCGGTCCGACACGAAGTAGACGGCGTTCCCGATCCACATCGGGTCGCGCTCCGTCCGCACGGAATGCGCCACCGGCGTCAGCTGGTTCGACGCGAGCGTGTAGATGTAGAGGTCCTGCGCCCAGCCGCCCTGGTAGCGCTTCCACGTGCGGAAGTCGCGGAACAGCGGCGAGTAGACCACCTGCCTGCCGTCCGGCGAGAAGTCCCCGGCGCCCGAGGTGGGCATCGGCAGCTTGACGGGCAGGCCGCCTCCGACCGGCACCGTGTACAGCGCGGTTTCGACCCGGCCGCCGTCGGCGTCGCGCAGGGAGCGGAACAGCACCTTCGTGCCGTCCGGCGTCCAGCCGTACACCTGGTTGTCAACGCCGCCGCGTGGCGCGAGCGGTCCCTGGGCGGGGTACCAGGTCAGCTGGTTCGGCTCGCCGCCCGCCACCGGAATCACATACACCTGCTCGTCGCCGTCGTACTGGCCGGTGAACGCGATCCACTGCCCGTCCGGCGAGAACTTCGCGAACAGCTCCTGCCCCGGATGGGCGGTGAGGCGGATGGCGGTCCCGCCCGTCGCCGGCGCCTTCCACAGGTCGCCCCCGTACGTGAACACCACGGTCTCGCCGTGGATGTCCGGATACCGCAGCAGCTTGGTCTGCGCCGGGGCCGGCGACGCCGTCACGACGGCCGCCAGCCACACGCCCACCCACCGAACACTCCACACCCCGTCGCGCATGATCACTCCTTGGAAGGATTCCCGTGTCTGGGACGAACGTAGCGCGGGGGACGAGTGGGTGGAATCGGAGGGATCGAGGGATCGAGGGATCGAGGGATGGAGTGATCGAGGGATAGAGGGATGGAGTGATCGAGGGGTCGAGGGCCTGACCGCCTGTCCGCCTGTCCGCCTGTTACGCCACCATGTTACGCCACCGCGCACCACTCCTGCGGCTCGCGCCAGCCGAGCGCCGAGAGCATGGCGCGAATCTCGTCGCGCGCGCCGGGCGAGCCCACGGCGCCCACGCAGTAGGAGCCGCGGAACGCGGGCACGCCGTCGGGGGCGATCACGGGTGCGCCGTGGATTTCCTGCCCGATCTTGCGCGGATCGAGATCCACGAACGCCACGATCCGGTGGCCCGCGTCCTGGAGCGCCCGGGCGAACGCCTTGCCCACGGGGCCCGCGCCCCACACCACCACGCCTCGTCCGGCGATGCGCCGGCCCAGGTAGTGGATCTTGCAGCGGCGGAACGCGGTCTCGTCGTACCGGGGATCGCGGCGGGAGAGCCGGTGCGGCGCCTCGCGCCAGTCGAGCAGCACGGCGTCCACCTTGGCCAGGCGGAAGCCCGCCGACCAGAGCCGCAGCACCAGGTCGTAGTCTTCGGGCCAGCCGGGATCGCGATAGCCGCCCACCGCGGCGAGGGCGTCGCGGCGCAGCATGAGCGTGGGGTGCGGGATGGGGCACTCCACGAACATCTCGCGGTCCACGTCGTCCGCCGTGACGACGGCGTTGATCCAGGCCTCGTAGCGGAGCGCGCCCTCCTTCAGGACCTCCCGCGGGACGTAGCGGACCAGGGTGCCGCAGCCGGCGAGGTCGGGCTCCGCGTGCAGCCGGGCGACCTGCCGGGCCAGCCGTCCCGGGTACGCCACGTCGTCGGCGTCCATCCGGGCGAGCAGGGCACCCGTGGCGGCCGCGCGCCCGGCCTCGAGGGCCGGCACGAGCCCCCGGCGGCTCTCGTGCAGCACGCGCACCCGCCCGTCGCGCCCGGCCCACTCGTCGAGCAGGACCGCGGTGTCGTCGAGCGAGCCGTCGTTCACCGCGATCACGTCGAAATCCGCGAAGGTCTGCGCCTCGATCGAGGCGATCGCCTCGGGCAGCGTGGCGGCCGTGTCACGACAGGGGAAGAGGATGGAGACGCGTGGCATGCCTCAATACTACGACGGGAGCGATGGGAGCGACGGGCTCGCTTTGAATGTGCACTTCCCGTCACTGGCTTGACGCTTTCTTGACGGCACGCACCCATCCTCGAACAAGAGGAGGACGCCGCCCATGGTGGTCACGCGTGTGGGACGCACCCTGCTACTGGTCCTCGCGGCGACCGCCTGCGCGAAGACCCTCCAGCGTTCGGTGACGCGGCCGGAGCACGTCGCCACCATCGACCGTCGCGCGCCCTACCTCAAGGTCCATACCGCCAGCGGCGAGGTCTATGTGCTCTCGCCGTGGGAGAACCGGATGGACTCCGCGGTGGTGGCCGGGAGCGGCGTGCTGCTGGGCGTGAACCGCGACACCCTGGCCCGTGGAACGTTCACGATCCCGATCGACTCGGTGGCCCTGTTCGAGACGAACGTCACCCACACCCACGGCGCCGTCGCGGCCCTGGCGGTCCTCACGGGCATGTCGGTCGGGGTCACCGTGTACTGTGCTTCCAACCCCAAGGCCTGTTTCGGGTCCTGTCCGACCTTCTACGTGAGTGACGGGACGCGCGACCTCCTGCAGGCGGAAGGCTTCTCCGCGAGCATCGCGCCGAGTCTCGAGGCAACCGACGTGGATCACCTGTACCGGGCGCGAGCGCGCGGCACCCAGGTGGACGTCCGCATGGTGAACGAGGCCCTGGAGACGCACGTCGTGCAGTCCGTGCACCTGCTCGTGGTCCCGCGTCCGCCGGGGACCCGTGTCTTCGCCGGGAGCGACGGTCGGTTCTGGCGCGCCACGGCCGTCACCCCCCCGCTCGCCTGCCACGGGGCGGAGGGAGATTGCCTTTCTCTGCTTGCGGCGTTCGACGGCCGGGAGCGGACGAGCGCGGCCGACTCGACCGACCTCGCCACGCGCGAGGAGATCGAGCTTGCATTCCCGGAAGGGGCGGGACGGTTCGGGCTGGTGCTCGCGGGACGCCAGAGCCTCCTGCCCACCTACCTGCTGTACCAGTCGCTCGCGTGGATGGGGACCTCTGCGGGCCAGTGGCTCGCCCAGCTCGAGCGCGGGAACGCGGTGCTGCGGGACCATCTGGACGTGTTGACGCGCACGTTTTCCGGCATCGAGGTGCTCGTGCCCCGTAACGGTGAATGGGTGCCCGTGGAGACCGCGGTGGAGGCCGGACCGCTGGCCGCCGACGCGAAGGTCATCCCACTGCCCGCCGGGGGCAGCCGGGTGCGACTGCGGCTCGTCAAGGGGGGCTGGCGGCTTGACTATGCCGCGCTGGCGACGCTGGAGGCGCCTGTGGTGCCGATCCGACTCGCGCCGACTCGCGTGCTCCAGCGTGGCCGTGAGGATGCCGACGCGCTGGACCGCCTGCTGCGACCCGCGGCGGCGCTCGTGACGCTACCCGGTGACGAGCGCCTACTCCAGTTCGACCTCCCGACGGACGGGACCGCCTATGAGCTCTTCCTCGAATCGCGCGGCTACTACCTCGAGTGGATGCGCGACGAGTGGGTGGCCGAGGAGAATCCCGCTCGCGTCGCGCAGCTGCTGCTCGACCCGTCCGCGATTTGGCGGGACATCGCCCCCGCGTTCGCGCGGGCCGAAACTGGCCTCGAGCGGGCCTTCTGGAAGAGCAAGTATGCGCGTCCGTAGAGCGGTCGCGTTCCTGCTGCTCGGGCTCGGCGCCGGGGGCTGCGCGGGGACCCGGGGGCCGCCGCACTACCTGCAGCCCGCCGAGGTCGCGCAACGTGAGGCGCATGGCGGTTGGATCACGCTGTTCCTCTCCCGCAGCACCGTGGACGGCGAACTGATCGCCGTATCCGCCGAGTCGGTGTTCGTGCTAATGCCCACGGGGCTGCGGGTGGTGCCGCGCGACTCGGTGGACCGGGCCATTCTGGGGGCCTTCGACGCGCAGTGGGGCGGGCTCGCTGCATGGACCGTGCTGGGCATGCTCGCGACAGCCTCCCACGGATGGTACGCGGGGCTGACGGCGCCCCTCTGGATCGTCGCCGGGTCGATTGCTACGGGGGCGGCATCACGGGCACCGCTACACAAAGTAAACGGCGGCGACCGCCCGGGCGTCGTAGCCGCTCGCTGGGTCGCGCTCAGCGCGTACGCGCGGTTCCCTGCCGGGATGCCCGAGCGTCTCGACCGCTCGACGCTCCGGAGCCGGTACACCGGGAAGCAGCGACGGTAGGGCCGGAACGTCCGCAGGCCGCGTCAGACGACCACGGGCGGTATCCCGCCCTTCCGGATTTTCGCCCCTTTCCGTCCCCGGTCCCTCTCGCGGACCCCGGTTTCGCACGACATACTTGGTGCCCTGTCGGGCGGGGTGACGGACGCCCCGGCCCCGACGGAGCCAAGCCGTAACCATCTCACCGGGAGGTCGGCATGAAGCGTGTCGGGTTGTGCCTGGGCCTGGGGCTCGCCCTGGCCATGCCCGCGGCCCTCGCGGCGCAGGGCGTCACGACGGGTGCCATGAGCGGGATCGTGACCGATCAGGAAGGGGCACCCCTCACCTCGGCCGCGGTGCTCGCCATCCACCAGCCCAGCGGCACCCAGTACCGGGCACGGGTGCGCTCCGGCGGCGCCTACAACATTCCCAACATGCGCGTCGGCGGTCCCTACCTCGTGACCGTGACGCTCATCGGGTTCCAGCCGGACAGCCAGCCCGACGTCTACGTGAACCTCGCGCAGACCGTCCGGCTCGACTTCCGCCTCATCCGGCAGGCCGTGCAGCTGTCGCCGCTCGAGGTGGTGGCCGAGCAGGACGAGGTGCTGAACGCGGCCCGCACCGGCGCCGCCACGTTCATCGAGCCCGAGCAGGTCGCGGCGCTCCCGTCGGTCAAGCGCAGCACGCGCGATCTCACGCGCCTCGACCCCCGGTCCGACGGCAACTTCGCGTTCGGCGGGCGCAACTGGCTGTACAACAACATCTCGCTCGACGGCTCCTACTTCGGCAACCCGTTCGGCCTCGACGACCCCGCCCCCGGCGGCCAGACCGGCGCCGAGCCCGTGCCGTACGACGCGGTCGAGCAGGTGCAGGTGTCGATCGCGCCGTTCGACGTGCGCCAGGGGGGATTCACCGGCGCGAACATCAACACGGTCACCAAGAGCGGCACCAACGCCATCCGCGCCTCGGCCTACACGTTCTTCCGCAACGAGGCCCTGCTCGGCAACAAGGTGCGCGGCGAGGACGTCATCGCGAATCCGGATCTCAGTTTTCTGCAATCCGGCCTGTCGTTCAGCGGGCCGATCATGCGCGACAAGCTGTTCTTCTTCATCAACGGCGAGATCGAGCGCCGAGACGATCCGGGGACGAACTTCGTCGCGAGCACCGACGGGGCGTCCCGGTTCGGCGTCTCGCGGGTCAGGGAAAGCACGATGGACTCGATCCGGCAGCGCATGATCGACGAGTACGGCTACGATCCCGGCCCGTACGAGGGCTACATCCACGAAACGAACAACAACAAGCTGATCGCCAAGCTCGACTGGAACATCAGCCAGGCCAGCAACCTCTCGTTCCGCTACAACTACCTGAACGCCAAGCGCGACCTGGGGCCGCACCCGTTCGTGCTCAGCTTCGCGAACAGCGGCCGCGGGCCGAACGAGAGCAGCCTGCCGTTCCGGAACTCGGGCTACGCCATCAACAACGAGCTGAACTCGTTCGCCCTGGAGGTGAACACCCGCTCGTCGGGGTTCGCCAACCGGTTCTTTGCGAGCTACAACCGATTCCGGGACTTCCGTGAGCCGTTCAGCGCGGACTTCCCCACGATCGACATCGGCGAGCAGGGCGTCACGTACACCACCGTGGGCCACGAGCCCTTCTCGATCCACAACATCCTCGACCAGGACGTGTGGCAGCTCACGAACAACTTCAGCCTGTACAAGGGCAACCACGTCTTCACCGTCGGCGGCAACTTCGAGCTGTTCTCGTTCTTCAACTCGTTCAACATCTTCCGCCACGGCGTCTTCTTCCTCCCGGCCTTCATCCCCGTCGGGAGCACCTACTCGTCGCTCGACGAGTTCTTTGCCGCCACCGACCCGACGAACCCCGACCAGAAGGACTTCCTGGGCATGGTCGGGGGCGGGCCGTTCAAGGGGGAGAACATCAGCGTCGGCCAGCTCGCCTTTTACGTGCAGGACGAGTTCCTCCTCACGCCGCGCTTCAACGTGACCCTGGGCGTGCGCGTGGATTTCCCGCTGTACTTCACGGACCCGGTGGACAATCCCTTCTCACGGGGGCTCACGGCGCTCGACGAAAACAACGACCCGGAGGTCGTGGATCAGAGCAGCCTGCCGGGGGCGACGCCCATGCTGTCGCCGCGGGTCGGATTCAACTGGAACGCCTCGGGCGACCGGCGCACGCAGGTGCGCGGCGGCACGGGCGTCTTCACGGGGCGGGTGCCGTTCGTCTGGGTGGGGAACGTCATCTCGAATCCTGGCGCGAACCCCAACCTGTTCCCGGGCCCGGACGGCGACTCGATCCCCACGTCCGACGACGCGATCCTCCAGCAGTCGTTCGACTTGAACGCGATGGACCCCGATTTTCGGTGGCCGCAGGTTTGGACCACCGACCTGGCGGTGGACCACGCGCTGCCCGGGGGGCTCCTGGGGACGCTCGAGCTGGTGTACGGGCGGGACATGAACGGCATCTTCATGCGCAACGCCGATCTGCGGGACGCGGTGGCGTTCCTGGGGGATGGGCGGCCGTTCTACAACAACTGCTCCTTTGCCGACGCGTCGCTCTGCCGTAATGGAAGCGCTTCGGGCGGCTCGGAGCTGAATCCGGACGGCGGCGCGGGCATCTACGTGATCGACAACCAGACGGGCGGCCACTCGCTCAACCTCACGGCCCAGCTGCGCCGGTCGTTCGGCGCGGCGGTGCAGACGATGCTGGCCTACAACTTCACGGAAGCCACGAACGCGCTGAAGTCCACCGAGATCGCCAGCGTGCTGTGGCAGAACCAGCCCATCCAGGGGAACCCGAATCGGCCGGGCGTGAGCTACTCGGAGTTCGGGCAGCGGCACCGGATCATCGGCATGGCCACGTATTCGAAGTCATGGTCCGAACTGCTGCGGACCCAGGTGGGTCTGTTCCTGGAGGTCGGCGAGGGCAACCGGTTCGCCGGGGCCGGCGGCAACCGCTACTCGTTCATCTACTCGGGCGACGTGAACGGCGACGGTCAGGGCGGGAACGACCTCATCTACGTTCCGGTGGATGAGAACGACATCCAGCTCGAGGACTACGCCCTGAGCAATGGCACGATCGTCACCGCCGAGCAGCAGTGGAACCGGCTGGACGCGTTCATCGAGCAGGACGCCTACCTGCGCGAGCACCGCGGCGAGATCACCCGGCGGTTCGGCGCCCTGAATCCGTGGTACAGCAGCCTGGACCTGCGGATCCTCCAGGACATCACGTTCCAGACCGGCGCCACCCGGCATGGGCTGCAGCTGAGCCTCGACGTGCTGAACCTGGGGAACCTGATCAGCTCGTCCTGGGGCGTGCGGAAGGTGGCCAGTGCGGCCGCGACCTCACCGCTCCGGCTCGCCCGGTTCGCCGCCAACGGTGAACCGGTCTTCAACTTCACCGGCCCGGCGGAGACCTACATCGACGATCCGAGCGAGCTGTCGCGCTGGCGGATCCAGCTGGGAGCGAGGTACTTCCTGAACTAGCAGACGGACAAGGACGGACGGAGACGGACGGGGACGGATGTATCGTTCCCGTCCGTCTCTGCTTCGTCCGTCTCTGTTTGTCCGTCTACGCCAGCCGTTGTTCCCTCACGAGGTCGAGGAGCTCCGCCGGGTCGTGGGCGACGTGGTCCGGCTGCGCGGCCCAACTCGCCGGGTCCACGCCGTCCACGAACCGCACGGCGATCGCGACCACCTCGCAGGCCGCGCCGCGCTCGGCCAGCGCCGCCTGCGTGTTCCGGGCGCACCGCACGTCGGTCTCGTGGTCGCCGACGCTCACGATGCGGGTCGGGGCGGGCGGTCCCAGCGCATCCACGCAGGCCAGGAAGCCGTCCGGTGCCGGCTTCTGGCCGGTCAGGCGGACGCTGTCGTAGCCGATCACCGCGCCGAACAGCGGGGCCAGGCCGGCCTCCTCCAGCGTGCGGACGATATGGGCCCGCGCGTTCTGGGAAACCACGCCGTGCCGCGCGCGGCCGAGTGTCCGGATCACCTGACCCAGTCCGTCGAACACGGCCACGGGCGTCGTGTCCGCGAGCTGGTACCGGCTCCACAGACCGCCCAGCCGATCGGTTTCCGCTTCGGTGAACCCGAGCTCGCGCGTGAGCAGCTGACGCCAGTTCACATACCCGCGCTGCGTCCGCTCGAAGGACTCGAACGTCGCGAGCGCCGGGAACTCCTCGAGGCGGCGCCCCGTCGCTTCCGTGAGCAGCCGGCACGAGACCTGATAGTTGCGGAGCCGGGTGTCGGCGAGCGTGCCGTCGAAGTCCCAGATGAACGTCGTGGCGGAGATGGGCGGCATGGATCGAGGGATCGAGGGATCGAGGGATGGAGAGATGGAGGGATGGAGGGATGGAGGGATCGAACCTAACTGCCCGCCGGTCACTCGCAACCGCCACCGGCCAACGACTAACGGCTAACGGCTAACGGCCAACGGCCAACGGCTAACGGCTAACGGCCAACGACTAACGGCTAACGGCCAACGGCTAACGGCAAAAACACGAGCGCCCGGGCAATGCCCGGGCGCTCTCCCACCCCACCCCACCACCCTCTATCACTTCACGGATGCGCGTGCAGGAGCTCCT
>DAINBS010000039.1:0-5315 GCA_036732805.1 Gemmatimonadales bacterium
CCCATGCCCCCATGGATGCCCAATGACCGCCACGCCCACCGTCGAGCGGAGTACTCAGACGCGCGCCCGCGTGGCGGCCGTGGACCTGCTGCGCGGCCTGATCATGGTCCTGATGGCCATCGACCACACGCGCGACTTCGTCCACTCGGCCGCCATGGCGTTCCCGCCGGAAGACCTGAGCCAGACGACGGCCGCAATCTTCCTCACCCGGTGGATCACGCATGTCTGCGCGCCGGTGTTCATGTTCACCGCCGGCGCGGGGGCCGCCTTCCGCTTGGAGCGCGGCGCCACCAGGCCAAAGCTGTCCCGCTTTCTCTGGACCCGCGGCCTCTGGCTCATCGTGCTCGAGTTCACCGCGTCGCGGGCGGGTTTCTTCTTCAACCTCGGGTTCGACCCGCTCTTCCTGCTGGTGCTGTGGGCGCTCGGCATGAGCATGATCGCCCTGGCGCTGCTGATCCACCTGCCGTACCGCGCCCTCCTCGCGGTCGGCGTCGGCATGATCGCGCTGCACAACCTGCTGGACGGAATGGATCCTGCGCGCTTCGGGCCCTTCGCCGCGGTCTGGAAGGTCCTGCACGTCCAAAGCCTGCTGTCCACCGATCCGCTCGTGATCGTGGCCTACCCGCTGATCCCCTGGATTGGCGTGATGGCCGCTGGCTTCTGCTTCGCGCGGGTGTACCAGCTGCCCGCCGAGCGGCGCCGGACGGTGCTCGTGCGCCTGGGGCTGGCCATGATCGCCACGTTCCTGGTACTCCGGGGGATCAATGGCTACGGCGACCCCCGGCCGTGGTCCGCTCAACGCGACGCCGTCATGACGGTGGTGTCGTTCCTGAACACCACCAAGTACCCGCCGTCGCTCGCCTTCCTGCTCATGACTCTGGGGCCGGCCATGCTGTTTCTCGCCTGGGCCGACCGCCTCCGCCCCCGCGAGTGGAACCCCTTCCTGATCTTTGGCCGGGTGCCGCTGTTCTACTATCTCGTCCACATCCCGCTGATCCACGCGGTCGCCATCGGCATGACGTGGCTGCGCTACGGCGCGGCTCCGTTCCTGCTCACCCCGCCGCCCACGCTCGGCACGCCGCGCGAGGTGTTCCCGGCGGACTACGGCTGGGACCTCTGGGTCGTGTATGTGGTGTGGGTGGCGGTGGTGGCGGCGCTCTATCCCGTGTGCGCCTGGTTCGCCGAACTCAAGAAGCGGCGGCGCGACTGGTGGCTGAGCTACCTCTAGCCGCGGCTGACCCGCTTGCAGCACGGCGGGGGCCGGGCCGCCCCCCCAGCCTGACCGAAGTGTCTGACATCCGGCCAGGAGGGCTACGCATGAAGACCTCGTCCATCGTCCTGATCATGATGGCGGGCGCCGCGTGTGCCCGCGACGAGACGGATGCGCGCCCCGCCGCCGATTTCTCGGCCGTGAGCCGGGTGGATTCCGGCACCGCGGTCGCGGTGATGCTCACCGCCCACAGCACCACGCTCCGGGCCAACGGCGACGACCGGACGAACCTGCGGATTGCGGTCACCGACAGCCTCTCCCGCGAGATCAGGTCCGCCGCCGATTCCATCCGGCTCTACGTCACCGGCGACGGAACGATCACCACACCGGACGGCACCGCCCTGCCCGTGGTGACCGACACGGCCGGCCTGGCGTACACCCCGGTCAGGCTGGCGGATGGCCTGGCGACGGTCACGTTCCGCGCGGGAACCTCGCCCGATCGGGTCAAGGTCGAGGCCCGCTCCGGCACGCTGTTCGCCGGGTCCCATGAGATCCACACCATCCCCGGCGACGTCGCCCTGCTGACACCTTCGGCAGACCAGCTGCCGCCCACGACCAAGCCCATCGGCCGGATGATCGGCGCGGACATCTCCTTCCTGCCGCAGATCGAGAACGGGGCCGCGCGGTTCGCTGGAAGGGCGGGACGCTTCTTCGAGAACGGGCAGGAAGTGGACGCGATCGAGCTGCTCAAGGCCCACGGCTTCAACTCCATCCGCCTCAGGATCTTCGTGAACCCGGAGAACGAGAAGGGCTACTCCCCGGTGCAAGGATTCTGCGGCCTGGACTCGACGCTGAGCATGGCAAGGCGGATCGAGGCCGCCGGCATGGGATTCCTGCTCGATTTCCACTACAGCGACTACTGGGCGGACCCGCAGCAGCAGAACAAGCCTCTCGCGTGGGCCGATCTCGACTACGAGACCTTGAAGGACTCCCTGCGGAGCTACACGACCGCGGTGCTGCGGGCCATGGAGCGGCAGGGGACGCTGCCCGACATGGTGCAGATCGGGAACGAGATCAATCACGGTTTCCTCTGGCCCGACGGTCACATCGGCAACCTCGACCAGCTCGCCGGCCTGTTGCAGGCGGGCGTCGAAGGCGCCGAGGCCGCCGCCCCTGACATGCCGGTGATGATGCACCTCGCGCTCGGCGGGCAGAACGGCGAGGCGAGGTTCTGGCTGGACAACATGCTCGCGCGGGGTGTCCGGTTCGACATCATCGGCATCTCGTACTATCCGCGGTGGCACGGGACCCTCGAAGATCTGTCGGCCAACCTGCACGACCTGATCGCGCGCTACCACAAGCCGGTCAACGTGGTGGAGTACTCGGACTTCCGGCGCGAGGTGCACGACATCGTCTTTGGCCTGCCCAACGACATGGGGAAGGGCACCGCCATCTGGGAGCCGCTCGGCCCGCGGAGCGGCCTGTTCGACCGAGAGGGGAACGTCACGGACGCCATGCGGGTCTATGACGAGCTGAGCGCGACGTACCTGCCGGGATCGGTGCGGTAGCCGCGCTTCGGGCGGCGGGGGGCACCCTTCAGGGTCTGGTTCCTTGGCCGAGCCCGCACTTCAGTGCGGGACTCCTCGAGCTGGAACTCATGCTGCTCATCCCGTCCATCCCGCCGCCGTCAACGAGGCGCCCGCCCCCTTGCCAGGTACTGCCTGAGGCGTGCTCCCTCCGAGGCAGCCTGTCTGGCGCGCTTGCTCCGGGCCAGGCGGAGAGTCGCGACCGACGACGTGACCACGACTCCGCTCGTGATCGCCACCGCGGTCCAGGCGAGTGGGCGCGCGCGGCCGAGCCCGAAACCCGAGGCCAGCACCACGACCGCCCCCACGACGACCTCCACGGTCGCGAGCGGCGACGCGCCGTGATGGCGGCGCGCCCGCGCCGTGAGCTTCACGGCACCGGAGCCCGCCGCCAGGACGCCAAGCAGCAACAGGAGGATGCCCATGGGTGTCCTCACTCGGGACGCGTGACGTTCGCTTGTTCGAGCCTACCCCCGGACTCATTGGGATGCAAACCCGCGGCTGGATGGCCGCCGCGCGCGAGGCTCAGTTGGATCCCGCTCAAGCGGGCCCTCGGCCAAGCCTGTCGCCGAGGCGACGGGCCGCGCAGCCCGCCCATCCTTGTGGCGCCGGCCAGGGGCAGTACCTTACGTCCCGCCCAGCCCCCTCCGGAGGTTCCGATGCGCCCAGCCGTCCGTCTCGCCGTCGTAGGACTCGTCGCGTCGTTCGCGCCGACCCCCGCTGCCGCCCAGGCCGATCCCGACGCCCGCGAGGTCGTGGCCTACCAGCTCACCATGCCCAAGCTGCGGCAATTGAACCAGGCGTTCGCGGAGCTGCAGCGCGAACGGGAGTCCGACCCCGCCTATCAGCAGCTGATGAAGAAGAAGCGCGAGCTGGCGGCGCTGAGTGAAAAGGACGAGCTGACCGACGCCGAAGCGGAGCGCATGGCCCAGCTGGAGGACGAGATCTCCCGGGCGGAGGAGGCGGAAGACGAGGGCGGGGAGGTAGATCAGTCGCTGAGCGGCATGGCGGCCCGTATGGCGGCGGACCCGCGCGTCGCCGGCGCTCTCAGGCGGGCGGGTCTCGCGCCGCGCGAGGCCGCGGTCATGCAGCTGGCCCTCCTCCAGGCCGCGTTTGCCGCGGAGCTGCTCAAGTCGGGGACGGTCAAGGAGATCCCCAAGGACGTGAGTGCCGCGAACGTGAGGTTCTATCAGGCAAACGAGGCGGAGATCGCCACCCTGACGGCGCTCGGTGGCGGCGAGGATCAGCCCTAGAGGCTACCCGGCGCCCATCCCGCTATCCCGCCCATCCCGCTCATCCGGCGGTGGGCGGCGGAGGGGTGGGGAACCCCAGCCGCTCGAGGCAGTGCGGGCACAGGCCGTGGGTGAACTTGGCCTCGGAATGCTCGCCCACGTACTGCTCCACCGGTTCCCACGCGCCCTGGTCGTTCCGGATGCGCTTGCACTCGGCGCAGATGGGCACGAGCCCGGTGATGACCCGGCGGGTGCGCTGCGCCATCGCCGCGAAGTTCTCCGCCAGGTCGCTCACCTCGGCCGGCGCATCGTCGGGCACGGCCAGGCGGGCCGGCGGGTCCACCACCGAGAAGTCGCGCAGGGCGGCCGCCAGCTGCTCGACCGGGCGCGTCGCGCGCGCCGCCACCCGCGGGGCGGCGAAGGCGATGAGCAGCGCGGAAAGCACGGCGACCGCTACCAGGCCCGCGAAGTAGCTGGTCGCGTCGGCGGTGGCGACGCGGTACGGCTGCAGGACCGCGACCTGCCAGCCGCTCGTGGCGGAGGTCGCGTGGACCACCGCGTACCGCCGCCCGCCCGTCGTCGAGTCCCGCAGCAGCGTCACGACCCCGTCGGCGCCCCGCAAAAACGCGGCGCCCGCGAGGCGCGTGAGTGGCTCGAACCGGTGGTCGCCGCCGCCAAACACGACGGCGGTGTCGCGGTCGAGCACCACGACCTGTGCCTCCTCGATCCCGCCGATTTCCGACTCGAGCCGGCGGAGCCCCTCGAGATCCAGCGACCCCTCGACGATGCCGGTGAACCGCCCCGCGGCGTCATACACCGGCGCGGAAATGGCCACGATGGGGATCCGCCGCCGCCCCCGACCGCGGAACGCGTTCGAGACGAACGTCCCCCGGTAGCCCCAGGCCGGCACCTGGAAGTACTCGCGGTCGCTCACGTTCCCGCCGCTGTCCAACGGCACGGCATCGGGCGGCGTCACCGCGACCACCCGCCCCGCGCCATCGGTGGCCATCATCGACACGAACCCCGGATAGTGCTCGTGCACCGAGGCGAGCCACGCGCGCATGGTGGACGGGTCGGCGGGGCGGCCGGCGATTTCCAGCGCCGTGGCGAGCGTCGTGACGGCGAGGCGGTGGCGCTCCAGGTGCTCGTCCATCTCCAGCCGCATGTGGGCCGCGGCCTGCGTCAGCTCTCGACGCGCGCGGGCCGTCTCCTGGCGCCCGTGGTTGATGCCCCAGAGGACGAGGATCGCGAACGGCAGCAGGCCCGTCACGGCAAAGGCGAGCGTGA